>JAUWZM010000030.1 GCA_030615365.1 Candidatus Aerophobota bacterium
TTAGAAAGTGAGAAAGTTCTTTTTTGCATTCAGATATCCTACGCTCTTTCAGATAAGATGGAAGATCCACGCACTGAGCACATAAATCACCTTGTTTAAAGATTTCTGAGTTTCCGACCTGGATTAATAATATCAGAGGCAAGGCTCTCAATAAATTTCAACTGAAACTCTTATTTGATGTGGAATTGCAAGAATAATTTCACTTGCCACAATCACAAAAAAATATGCTCAATGACCTTCAAAAATGTCGAGTTTTCCGCACCTCTGAGATTACTAATTTTCAACTATTTTCCTGCAACTCATATTTTTAGTTAAACCCAGATTCGGTAAACTGGCAAAACTCTTCACCTGGGTAGGGGATGCCAATATCATTTTCCTTTTTTCCTCCCCATTGAGGGGGGAGGATTAAGGTGGGGGTGAAAGTTGGGCTAAGGTGAGGGGGCATTCAACCTCCCAATTACTTTTTAACTCTTGCTTTGCAAAGGACGCTTAGACTCACCCCTACCCATCGAGAAATATTTTTTTCTCATAAGAAAGTAGCCGCAGGCTTTAGCCTGCGCAAAACAACGCAACCTGATGGTTGCGGCTACTTATACGAAAACCAGACCTGGAGTAATGTCATAGGATAAGCTTGGTGACTATTATCTGAATCGCCGAATTCAGGATAAAGATTTTCTGATATAAATGAGAAAGTGGTTAAATGTAGAATTTATGAGATACTGCAAAAACCATCTGCAAGACTTAATTCAAGTTACCTGCTCATCGTGACTGAACGGCTCTTGGAAAAACTATGTTTGATTTGAAAATTGGTTTATGTAATACTGCATAATCCTCAAATCTAAAACCAAGCCGGTTGCATTCTTCAATGAGGAATTGAGCCGATGCAGGCGCTACTCCAATAACCAAACAGTCTTTACCTTTTTCGGCAATCTTTCTAATCAGAGGAATGATGTCTTTGTCGCCTGAACAAATAATAAAAACATCGATTATCTCTCGCTCATAGAGAGTCTCCATTACATCACATAAAAGCAAAGGATCACCAATACTTTTTGATCCATCATCTCTTCCTGTTTTATAACTTGGTGTGTATACAGGCTCAATCCCATTTTTATAGAAATTGTACAAATACTTACTTCGTCCAAGGGTATCGGCAACAAATGGAACATAAGCTTTTCCTACTACTACTCTACCTTCTTCTTTTCCTCGATCTAAAAGGACGCCAATATTGTAAGTTTCCCCTATGAAAGTTTCAGAGCACCTTGCCATATTCTCATGGTCTATAAAAATCGCCACTTTCTTCATATATCTTCCGTATTAAACTTGGAACGGATCCGTTCCTTATAAGCACCAAACATATAAGATAGAACCCTGGGAATGCCAAAAGTAACAGGCTCAAGGGAAATTTGGAATAAATAATTTATTATATATTCACTAATTTCTTCCACTGCATTGTATTCACCAAGTATTTTATTAAGCTCGTAAGCTTTTGAAAAATCTTCGTTTTTAAGCGCATCTTCAACGTATTTCTTAATATCTTTAACTTTTATTTTCTTTAGAACTGGTGAAGCGAGCTTCTGAAAGGTCAAATTCTTTAAACTTTCTTTATTTTTAGGAGAGAACTCTATTCGGTCTAGAAAAACACTTTCTTTTTCGAAGCCGACTTCGAATTCTAACGAGGGATATAGTGACCAATTCAGCACTGGTACAACATCATCGGCTAAATCAATATCCTCAAGCAATATTTCGAATATCTCCTCTACCTTTACTGAATTCTGGGCCTTGTTTATTTCTTCCCTTATGGCTATGCAATCACCAAGACTAAACCAAAAATTACCGTTGAGTTCAATATTAAAAAAAATAGAACTTTCTCTTTTTTCAAGGTGGCCTCAAAGCTATAATAAATTCCATAAGAAAAGCCAGAGAAAATTCCATAGTAAAAAAAGATATGAAAAAAATAAAAAAGATGCTAAAATTCTTCCTTGAAGTAATGATCAAGGAGGAATTATTAGATGATAGGAATCGCTATGTACACAACAATAAAAACACTATGGGAAAGGTATAAAAATAAGAGTAAGATAGCAAGGTTAACTGGCCATGACTGGAAAACAGTAGCAGGGGTAATAAAAGCCATAGAGGAGGGCAAAGAGTATCCGAGTAAGAAACCACATCCCAGATTTCTGGATCCATATCAAGAAAAGATTATCCAATGGATGGAAGAGGGGTTAACAGGAGTACGTATACATGAAGAACTTCAAGGAATGGGGGTAAAGAACGAATATTTATCTCTCGACACATTTTTTCAACTTCAGTGGGGGATGATTTCTTGGCAGTTTTTAGAATGGTATTAGCTTTTAGATAATCACCTTTCTCATACGCATTCTTGATTTGTCTGTTTATATCGATTTTATCAACAAGCGTATATTTGTCTTCTGTAGGATCAAAGGAAAGAGCCGAATTGGACAAAAATGCCATAAATTCAGCTAATTCACGTTCATTGACCGTATATTCCTTTTTTTGCTGTTTAGTGCTCATTTTGGATGGACTTATTGAAAATTTTACTTTATTGTATATTGCAGACTGAGAAAGTCAAATGTGGCAAATACTACTACCCAAATTTCAACTGAGTTTAACCAAAACAGAAAAAAATCTAATAAACCAGTTATTTAAATTATCTATCCTTAAATAATGCCTAAAGCTTTCATAGCAGCAGCGGTAGGGTCTTTATAAAAAATAGGGTCTACCGCTTCAACAATTTCTGCAGGGACATCAAGGAAATGCCTTTTGTTCTCAATTGGGATAAGAGCCTTTTTTGCTCCATTATCTAAAGCAACTTGAAAAGGTTCTGCGAGGGAAGGCAAAGGTTTAAGATTGCCTTGAACGGTCATATCTCCTAATACCACTGTAGCAGGTAGTACTGGCTGTTTCTTTAAAACTGAAAGCAAAGCAACAAATAAAGCTACCCCTGAAGGAGCTCCAATACCTGTACCTAAAAGATCTACTGCTTCCACATTGAAATCATGGGTATTAAAATCAGAGCCTACTCCTACCTGAGATTTTACACTCTTTAGGTAATTGAATGCTCTTTGGAAAGAATCTTTCATTTTTCTGTCTAAAGTTCCAGAAATTTTTAATTTCCCTGTGCCAGAAGCCATATTTATCTCTACTCTATAAATTGTCGCTTTCGACTGTTCACCAATAGCTATTGTATAAACAGTTCCAGGAGAAAGAGGATCGGAAGAAATTAAGCCTTTCCCACCCTCCTCAGGTACGCCAACGAAAACTTCCTGCAGGGTCTCTTTGTCAATAATAGAAAAACTTGCCTTTGAGTATTCATAAGGCGCCAATTTCTTCAACTGCTCTTTAACTCTTCTCCTCCCCTCAAGAGCTAACTGAAGATATTCAAACAATTCTTCTTTGGTGAATTCCCCATCTGGATGTATTAACTTCAATAGTCCCGATACTGTTTTTCTTACAGCTTTTGAATCCCTGGTGTTTAAATGGGAGCCCAAATTAAAAAAGCGATCTATGCTTTCTGTAAAATTCCTTTTTCGCAATTCCTTTATCGCTTCGGCAAAATAATCAATTACAAAACCATAATGATTCGTTAGAAATTCGTTTCTCATTTTATCTATTTCCCATCCTGGCAAATAGAAATGGATTCTATCTAAGAAAGCAATATCATCCCTTATTATCTCTGGCATAGGAGTAAACAAATGAGAACTTTGAACTAATACATCAATTGATTGGTTTATATTACCAAACAGTACAATAGAAGCTTTTCCAGATAAAGCTTCTTTGCCTCGCGCAAAAGAGCCAGATTCACAATAAGTTTTCAAAGAAGTGATAACCTCTTTTTTCATTTTACTCAAGTCTGCAACTTCATCAAAAGCAACCACATCCCATATTCCGACAAGTCCTATCTGATTTTTACCAATATGATAAAAAAGGTTTGGCACTGTAGTGGGACCGGTAAGAAGTATTACATAGGGTGAGACATCCTGAAAAGCATAAGATTTACCTGTTCCTCGGGGACCAAATTCAACAAGATTGAAGTTACTTTCAATCAATGGAATGAATCTACACAAGTAAAGCAATTTTTTTCTTTTTGAAAGTTGAAATGGTTCAAGACCTATAGTCCGTATTAAAAAATCTATCCATTCGTCCCTGGTAAATTGCTTTCTACTTTCAATATATTCATCCATATCAAAAGCTGCTATTTGGACAGGTTTTAACTCTCTAATCCTGAATGGACTTTTTTTTCCAGGTTCATCACCTTCATAAAAATACTCCAGCTCAACTTGAGCCCATATTCCTCCTTGAAGCAATCTTTCATATTTATTAATATAAATCTCTGGTATGTGAACATTTTTGTATCCAAAATTTATCAAAGTAGCCCAATATTTATCCTCACTTGCTACCAATCTTACTACTACCTTATCAATAAAAGTATGCTTCCCTTTTGTTTTAACTTTAGCCTGAGCTTTCATGCTCTCATCGGATCGAACATAATTTTCTACTAAAATGTTATTAGCCACTTTTAGTCCTGCCTCTATAGCCCTCTCATCATCTGTAGCACAATATTTCCCTAAAAGATATTCTAAAACATATACCGGGACATTTGCTCCTACTTTTACTTTTCTAACAAGATCTTTCCGGACAACTTTACCAGGAAAAACCCTGTTGGCTTTTTGATCTAAATATGGCATATCATTTCCCTTTTTATACTATAATTTTAACATTAATATTACTAAGCTTTGCCAATTCCATCTCTGTTTCTGAATCAAGTAAATATATACCTATGACGCCTGAAGTTACATTCTCATTTAAAATAATGGTAACAACATTGGGTTTGTTAGGTTCTAATATTACCTCTTTTGTCCCTTCGCTAAATCCATATTCCGCAGTTTCCGCTTGACCAATAGGGCTGCCCTCTTTTACGACCTGTATTCTAACTCTTTTTTCCTTGGGATTCATATCATCAAAAATAAGCAGTTCAGTTTCATAAGCTACCTTTACAGTAAATATACGATTAGTTATTGTCTTCTTGCTGATAGTTAAGAGATATTTTTCTTGGAAAGAAGACTTTTTAACAGTAAAGGCTTTCATCTTTAATTCCAGAAGGGGGATAATTACCTCTTGCAATGAGATGCCCCCATGAACATAAGGATTTTCTTCACCAGGTGTATTGAAAGCAGCGACTGTTTCAGGAAAAACAAAATCTAAATTGCATTTATATCCAAAATTGGACGCCTTGAAACGAACTGTATTTTCAGGCTCATCTCCGCCCTTTCCTATCCATACACGTTTGTGCAAAACACAAGTTTCTCCTTTAGGAACTTTTACTTTCATATCTTTGCTTATTTCTGGACCAAATAAATAACCATGGTCAGCTGTAATAACAAATATTTCAACTCCTAACCTCCTCAGGGTATATATAGCTCTTTTTATTTGCACAGTAATCTTATTCATAATTTCCTTAGCAATTAGTCCCTTACCACTTTCACAAATACTGTCTATTTCCTGCGAAGTGACAATAATAAAATCTGCGATATCAATTTTATCTCGTATATTTTTCCTCGGTTTTATAACCTGTTCTAATTTAAATACCTCCACCTTATAAGGGCATTCTTGAGAAAAATAATTTAATCTTTCACTTCTTTTGGATACTTTATTATTATTCACTTGAAGACAAATTTTCTTTTCTCCTCTTTCTATATCTATCTTTTCATTAAAATACAAAAGCAAAGAAAGCATCCCGAAAGAGGTTAAAGTAGGAACAGCTGCTAATGCCGGTGATATATCTTTTTTATCATAGTTCTCTATTGAATGAAGAAAATCTTCTCCCATTTCATATCTAAATGCATCTATCAAAAAGTAGGCACATTTTTTCTTTTTCTCTAAGAAAGGTAGCAGTTTTTGTTTAAAAATATCCTTTTGATGTATAATGTTCTTTGCGCTTAAATATGCTGATGGTGAAAACTGGAAAAGAAAAAGTTTTGTCTCAATATTAATAAATTCAGAATATCTTTGTCTGCACTTGGACATAAAAATTTCTAATTTATCCTCAAATTTCCCTTCTATATCCACATCAGGATATTTTGTTTCCATCAATCGATAGTATTTATCAATTAAAGACCATTCCCAGGGCTTGTTTTTCCCAGTATAATAATTTATACACTCACTCAAACTTAAACTCTTACCTTTAATTTCATTAAAAGCTTGATTAATAAAAATGACTAAGTCTATACTGTAACCCAAGAAAGACCATAATAAACCATAATCAGGTTCATTTTTAGCCCAAAAGGAACTCTTTCTTTTACCTATGATTTCTTTTGTAAAATTCAAACCCCTCTTTTCATTTAAATCAAGAACAAATTCTATTAACTTTTCCTCTACCACGGGAAATGTCTCACTCCTGGTTAACGCATCAGGGGGAAACTTTTCTTTTTCTATTTCATATTTTCTTTGTATTTTCTCTGCCCAGGTTTTATAACTTTTGTTAAAATCTGAACGTTTTCTCCAGGTGCCCACCAATTTTTTAACATTTTCTTTATATTCTTTCTTAGAAGGTAACTTTAAACTATGATATTTCCCTGCCAATTCACTTTCCAAAGACTCAATGAAATCCATCATAAGAATCTTTTCAACCAATTTCTCTCTTATCTCTTCCGCCTCTTTAAGATGTTTTAGTTGAATACCTAAGTAATTATCCAGAAAGTTGACTAAGTCACTCAATAGCTTTTTTTCTTTCAAAGATTTATCGTGTTTTGTATCTGTCATAAACGACAAAATAAGAATTTCTGGATTATTAGTTTTAAATAAAGCAGACAAAGCACCTATCTGTATTGATTTTGCTCCCTCAATAATGCGCTCAATTTCATCTATAGTAATTGTTCTTTTTTCTATGCTCTTGCAAATATCTGCTACCAAATCAGAGGAAAATTTATCAGAAAGTGCCTTCTTAACAATTGTAGCAAGATCAGTGTTCTTATCCAAAGAAGCAGCAGGCTCTAAAATACAACCTGCCTTTTCTAACTCTATTAAAGGAAAATTTGTAACATCTCTACGATGCTCTATATATAGTAGAATATCCTTTTTTTCTTCGCCATTAAAATATCCCTCAGTCTTAAACCTTATTTCATAGTAACTTCCTTCATATTTTATAACTGGGACATCTATAAAATCAGATTGTCCCACTATTTCTTTGTAAATACCCTTTGGGTCATACCAAATAACAATGCCGTATTCTTTTAGTTGCCTTTTTATTAGATTTTTTAGCTGGTTTTTAATTAAGCCCATATTATTCCCACTCGATAATAATTTTTTTCTCTTCTTTTAAAAGCATCTCTATCTGCTGAGTAAATTTCTTAATTTGGTTTTCAAATTCTTCTTGGTCAACAATAACTTTATCAAAATACTCCGATAATCTTACTTTTTCTATGCTTGGATCGTTTTTTGCAATAAAGCTATCAATAGTATTTTGAATAAACTGCTCTACTGCTGAAAATGCTGAAATATCGGACCTCATAGCTGCAATGGACGCTCTACAATTTTTGCAGACATCAGAATCTTTCAAATCAAGATTTTGGCAGCATTTTGAACCTATCTCCTTTAAAATTCTATTCTTAACCTCATCCGGTAAACTCTCCCATTCAGAAAGAATTCTAACTCTCCCATCTAACTGAGTATATAATTTATCTCTTTGAAAATGAACATCTTCATACGCTGGATAATATATCGACAAAATTTTTTCTGTATCTTTTGAAATAGTAGGTAGGCGATCGTAAAAATCCTCTGATTCGGCATTCTCTCTTAATCGTGTTAAAGTTTCCTTTATGGTTTCATCTTCCATAATTTCTTCCTCTAAACCGAAGGATATCTCAGGTAAAATCTCACGAGCTCGAGTTAAGATTTTTAAATTATTCTCTAATAAAGCTGATTCTATTCTGACAATTTTTTCTAAATTGTCTTTCAGTTCCTTGCCTTCCTCAGCTAAGAATTTAACGCAGTCCTCTGAACTGTTATTTAATATCTGAGTCACGGTTCTTAAGAGATTTTCTACAAATTCCTTACAAGGAAGCTTTAAAACATCAGCTTTAGCTTTCATAGATAAAAGTATCTCTTTCTTTTGTGAAGACAATTCTCTTAATTTGTCTGTAATAGCATTTTCTTCTGCATCAACCTCTTTCCCGGTTATAGCTTCGTAATTTAGGCAAGCTTCTTTTATGACCTTAGGAGAAATAATCTGCTCTCGGGGCATGAATGCTGCGAGTTTAAATGCATTGTTGTTAACAATCGCTTCTCTACCCCCTGTCTCAGTATAGCTCTTGTAACGCCTACCTTGATAACTTACCTCAATCACACCCGCCCTGAATAAAGCACTCAATACTAATCTTATCACATCCCGTTCCCATCCATAGCCCATACCTCCAAAATGTTTTTCCAATAATTTTCCAGTAACCTTTTCTCCGTATCGATGTCTTCCATTTATATAACGCATTACTTCCTGTGCTATTGGTGCATCAACATTCATTTCATATTTATCATGTTGTTTTAGTACAAGGCTGAATCCTTCCTCATAAAAAATAGGAGGCAACCCAGAAAGATTAATAGAGGTCAACATATTCTGCGCTTCTTTTCCAGAAAAGCGTTTTGCCCCCATCCCAAATTTAGGAAACAAATCTGGAATGAGTTCATTGATCAAACCTTTAATACTATCTGATAAAGTTTGTCCGTAACTTGAAATATCCCTTTTAACTCCTCCAAAAAAGATACTTCCTGAATAAGCAAAATCCTCCGTTTTATTTCTCAGTTTTCTGTGAGTTTTATCTTCCCTTATTTTTTCTTCACTATAGCACTTATGCTCCTCAGAAGTAAGCTGTCCTTGTGATGCAAGACGCTCATGTATTCTTATCATTTCTCTGGAGCGATACAGCTCTTCAATTAAACTGTGAATTTCCTCACTCTGAGGAAAAACCCAAAATATTTTATTTTTATTTGGATCCTGGCGTGATCCTCTCTTTTTATCCTCAGATATACCCTTAAATTCCTGTGTATCTTCTGCTATAGATAATTCAACAGTAATATCCCCATCACCGGTTAAACCCCTGCCATTTAGCATGTAAGATACAGTAAATATTTTTAAATTCTTATAGTTAAAACGCGTATATTTTGCATCTTTAAATAACTCCTCTAAGATTTCTCTACAAACCAAATTTCTATCTGCCGGCTTAGGGGCTAATTCATTTCTCTTAATATCCCAGTTTTTTTCCTGAGCAGTATATAATTTGTAACCTTCCTCACTTAACTTTATAAACTGCGCCTTCTCTAAAATCTTAATTGCCTCTTCTACTTCCTCAATGCAGGACTCTGCTCCTACATACGAATGCAGGAGTGCTGCTATATTTAAAGGACTTCGAGGAAGGTCTCTTATAAATTCAAGCAGACATATTACTTTAATAACTTTTGCAGTAAATGGCTTATCTGAAAATCTATTTTCTATATCTAAAATATCCTTTTGTTTTTCACTGGAGATATTTCCAGATATCAAATCATAAACTTTGTCCAGGGTAACAAGAGCACCTAATTCCTGTTCAGCAAGATTAACCTTAGGATTAATAAGCATCTGCTGAGCTTGTTTTATAATAGTTCTGTTGCTTCCTCCAATATGCCGCGCTGCTCCCGGCTGAAGTCTGATACCTGACATAATATCAATAGATAGATCAATGTGATAAGGTAGGTAAGGATATAAATTTACAAAATCATCCTTTCTGGTTTCAGAATCTCTCGAAGTTCTTTCTAATTTTGTGCACTGGTTTAACCTGTGCTGGTTAGCTTCAAATAATTTACTAAGCTCTGGAATAACTGTTGCTTTTTTAGCTAAAACTCTTTTACTGGTAACCTCAGAAATATCTGCCGGTGAGAGGTCTATCTCAGTTGGAAATCTATTTTTTAAACGGGCAAATTCTACTCTTTTATCACCAAGGGCACTTACTACCTCGTTAAGTTTTTCCTGCGAGGTTACAATTAGCCAGATAGGAGCTATTGTTTGTCTTTTCATAACCCTGTTTTTACTCTCAACTCCCAATGCCTGAACAATTGCCTGAAGATCCAGCATTTTACCAACACTACGAGAGACAAATTGCCCAACTTCATCAACGATGAATATCAAAGCGGTATTTTTTATTCTTCTTGTCATCAGGTCAAAACAACGTTTGGCAAGTTCATTTGGTGTTATATCCGCTCTCCCTCTAATATTTCCAAATTCATCCTTTGCTCCTAATGAACGAACCCATGAATCAGGCTGATTGTAAGTGCTCGGGTCTATTTCATAAAGAATACTGCTTGCCTCATTTAGAGCACTCGCTCTTTTGCGCCCCTTTGCCCAGGGTTGTAAGTATTTTTTCTCATATAGTTTAATGAATTTTTCAAGTTTTTCCTCTTCCTCCAAATCCTGCTCAAGTTGAGCAATGTCAAAATCCTCAGCGTACCCTAACTCCCTTAGCAATACTTTATACATAATCTCTGTAATTCTATCAGAAGATGAACGCACACCTCTATCCATAGCCACATCAAAAATAATTGCTTTAGTAGGAATTTTTATTTTGATGTAGTCGAGGAAGTCCGAAATCCTTTTATCATTTGCCTGTCTTTTAAATAATTCTCTTGCATCTTGCCCTTTAATCTGCCTTCCTTCCAGAATATAGCCTAAGATTTTTGCAAAACTTGATTTTCCAGACCCAAAAAAACCAGATATCCATGCTCCAATGCCTTCATGAGGACTGGAAGGTGTCTCAGAATATCCCCTTAAAAATTCTACAAAATGTTCTTTAATAGCATCAGTTGCTACATATTCAGATATTTCCTCATAAACAACCTCCTCATCTACCTGAGTAACTTTAATTACCTCTTCAATCTTTCTATCAATAGACCTTTCAAATATATCTCGTATTTTCATTTATAATACCCCCATTGGCAAATAAATGTGTACTTACGCCCATATTATTTAATCCTCTTTTACCTCTTTGCTCTGCCTAACAGTGATTTGCCTGCTTTGGTAATTTTGTATTTTTGAAGGCGGCTCTTTCGTTTATCAGGAACAGTATAGTTAATTAGTTTTTTCTCAAGCAACACTGCGATAGCTTTCTTCAACCCCCCAGAAACTGTGCTGTGTCCCATTTTTTTTGCAATTTCTTTCTTTGATAAAGACTCAATCGAGCATTCAGAAAGAATTCTCTGTTGTGTTGCTGTTATCTCCACTTGGGCCTCCACTTGGGCCTCCACTTGTTTTCTAACCTTTGCCTCTGGATGTACATACAAAACTGCTGTAAAATAGATTCTTCCATCATCTGTTTTAAAAAAAGGTTCAGAAGAGCCATTTTCCTTTAATGCTTTTCTAATCTTAGGAAACCCTGTGCCTCTCCCCTCAGTAAGATGCAGTTCCTTTAAAAAATCTCCAATACGACGGTTGCGGTATTTTCTTGCCACTACTCTTCCACTCATCAAATTATTTCTATTAAGCGGAGGCAATGGCCCGGGGTAGCTAATAATTTCAATTCTATCGGGAAAAACTCTTACCTCAACTGGAGATTGATCCCTGTAACTGCGATGATAAACAGCATTAACCAATGCCTCCTCTATTGCCGCGTAAGGATAGTTAAAGAACCTTACCGCTTCTGCTTTAGCTGGAACTTTACGCACTAATTCAAATATAACCTCATTTTTGAGGTAACTTAACGCATCTCTTACCTGCTGATGGAGCGGTCCTCCGAAGATTTTCTCTTTGAAACTATCGCCTACCTCATCTTGAAACTCAACAACATCAATACGGGCACCTCCGAAAAACCGTTCCGGACTATCGTTGAAAAAAAGAAGCCCTGCATTTTTTGGCTTTAAATACTCCTTCGGACCCTCAGCAATATTCATCCTGCGGCATAACCTAGGAAAGGGGATCTTAGTAGATTCTTCTAATAAAGCACTCTTAACTTCTGCCAGATAAGATTGAATTAAAGTGAAGTTTAAGTCTGTAATTTCTGCTGTGTGGTTAATCTGGTCATCAAAAGGAACTTGGTTTGCCATTAACAAAAGTTCGCGTTCTTCGGATTCAGTAGCTTTTTTAGTGGAAGAATATCTTCTTATGTAGTAAGCATACTCTGGCTCCTTGGTCAGGTTTTTAGGTGCTTTATAAGGCCTGGTAGCACCACCTGGACACCAGATAACTAATATTATTTTATTCTGAAACTCAACTGGTTCAGCAACAGGAAAATACTCAGGTCTTAATCTATGGCAAAGATTAAGCAACTCTTTCTGGATAGTGACAACTTCTTTTTGAGAAAGCCCTACCGGGGGAAGAATAGGATGGTCATTATCTTCTTTAATTCCAACTATAATATACCCTCCACCCCAATTATTAAAATCATTAGCAAAGGCACAGATAGTATGTAAAACTCTAACAGGGTTCCACCCTTCCTTAAACTCAATCCTTTCCCATTCAACAGTTCTGCCGTTTATTAACTCATTAATATTTGTCGGTAAAGCCATTTATATATAATCCTTTTGAAAATATTATTATTTACTTGTTAATCACTTACATCTTTAAAAATCCTGCTTATCTGTGACCACTCGTATTTTCCCCCTTGCAACTCTTTAAAATACTTCTCTGGCTCTTTCCAGGGTATGAGTTTATAAAGTGGTACCATATTAAGAATTACTCCGTCATCAATGTTTGGTTTATATCCTAAAGCAATAACCTCATTGATATCTTTCTTGAAATGCCCAAGTTCCTCAAGCAACTCCTCGCCCCTAACAATAAGTTTTTCTATATCTCTTTTTTCTCTTCCCTCCACTTTGTCTTTCTTAATATGCAGCTCTGAGAGTCGTGATTTCTCAAAATTTATTTTTGGTTCTGTATATTTGTTTATCAAAGAATAGAGGGTATCCTGGGTAAATTTAAGGTTATATAAATAAAATCCATAGTTTTTCTTACCTGATAAAAAGAGCCAGTAAATTGGCCTTTTTTTATACATCTTAGCATGATATTTTATGAAAAAATCAGAGATTAAAAACTTTCTTAAATCACCACCTAACACTTCAATTGCTTCCTCTCCTTTCTCATCACCAAGAGTTTTTTCTAATGCCTCTTTAATTCTTATCGGAGCATCCTCAGGATGACCTTCATCAAAAACAAGTATACCATCATCATCTATCTGAATTCCCTCCACTTCAAACCTTCCCATAAGAACACCCAAAGCAAAAGACACATATTTTACAGCAAGCTGATATCTTTCTTCTTTTCTCGCAAACTTGTTTTGCTTTATATATTTAAATACAGTTTCAGGGTGAAAACCTGAAGCAAGACAGATTTCCTCCAAAGTAAGGTATCGTGTGACTCCTCTTCCTCTTTCTTTAGATTCTATTTTCTGATTTTCGGATTCCTTATTTTTATTTAAAACTTGTTTAGGGATATGTTTTTGCAAATAGAGGCTTTCAATAATTTTTAACCCCTCGCTATTTAAATCGCTAACTTTTTTAAGATTTCCTGGAAGTTCCCCAAACTCTCTTTCAATCTGTTCAATATCTTCTCTGTGGATATCATACAACTCATAAACTGCATTGGAAATCTGCGTCTCTAAAATTGCTAATTCTTTCTCCCTTTTTAGAATGTCTGTAAAACCAGTATCCCAGGAAGGTGGCTTCTCAAATTCCCAGGAGTTCTCATCCATCCCTACCATCTCTTTTTTTATCTGGATGCATCGTTTGACTTTTTCTTCTATTTCTCTTGCAAGCTCAGGATTTTTGGTTTCCTCGGGGAAAGGAATGCGGGCAATGTCGCCGACCTGGTATGCAACAGTAGGACTAATCACCTTAATTAAGTAAGTAGACATTTTAGAATTTAATATCCCAAGTAATAGGTAAACACTGGTTTTATGGGGAAAAATTGAAGAACCAATAACATCAAAGATAAAACCTTGTGGAAGATAACGAACACTTAAATTGCTAATGGTAAGAAATGAATAGGTAACTCCTTCTTTGAAATAATAATCTTGATTCTGTGGCCTTGAAGCTAATCTACTGTTTTTAAAAACGTGTTTTATTTCATATCCCTCCTTTTCCCAGTTCACCACATACTCCTGATTACCATACCATCTATTTACCGCGCCACCCTTCATATAGGGAAACCACTTTCTTTCTGATCTTTTCGCTTCTTCATGGTTAGGACAGTTAAAACGAATACTATTGTGCCCAACCTCCCACCACAAGCGAAGGAATCTAAAGTTATCAGCAGTTGCAAGACCTTGACAGGGTTTAGCAACCTCTTCCAACGGTTTGTTTTCCTCAAACAATCCCCTTATTCTATCACTTATCCAATACACAAATGGCCAGCCGGGGATAGCTTTTAACTTTTCCTGCTCTACGATAAATACTCTGTCAGATTCCTCACCAGAAAGATATTTGTTCAAAGATTCTTCAAAAGCAATGCGCTTTTGTTCCTCATTTTCATCTACCAGGCGAAAATAGACTCCTTGAGGACTTATGGTGTTACTTTCATATTTACCAAGAGTATACATTGCAAATCCTTGTGCTGTTTTATTAGCAACATCAAACTCTGTTTTTGTCCCAAGATGGGCAAGAGACTCAATGAAAGTATCTTCAATAATTTCTTTTCTTATTTGTTCATGAGATGAGGTAAACATGAACGAATGTATTGTTACCATACCGCAAAAACCACTTTGAGAGGTTAACTCAAGACATCTATCTATAAAAACTGTATAAAGGTCTCCTGATTTCCCTTGATATAATTCTTTAAGTTCATCAGCCAATGCTTTATTCCAATTTCTCCTTCCAGAATAAGGAGGATTTGTCACCACCACATCGTGCTTTCTCATCAAAGCATCCATAAGATACATCCCTTTTTTTGACTCTTGGACGAGGAAACTATCTCCATTGGCTCTCTCAATAAACTCATTTATGGCTTTTATTAATTCTTCTTTAGCTTCTTTCCAGGCAAGATCTTCTTTAAGGAATAGTTGCCTTTCCCCTTCTGTCATAAATAGCTCTTGCTGAGCTTCATATTTTCTTACAAATTCCCTCCTGTGTTCAGATAAAAACTCATTGATAGTTTCTTCAATTTTTAATAAGGACCCTAAATAATAAGCTTTTCTTAACTCAGGTAAAATTTTTTTAAGCAGTTCTTTGATAATTTCATATCTCGGCGAGATAGAATCGACAAACTCATCGATGGCTCCTTTAGAAAAGCTTGGAATATCTGTATGAACCAGGTTATATTTTTGAATAGAAATATTTTTGTTTTTAGTTTTTGCCTTTAAATATAAAGAAAGCGCCGATAACTGAATTGAGCGAAGGTCAATATCAACACCAAAGAGATTATTCTCAATAATAGCAGAGGGAATATTTTCTTCTTTTTCAATAGATGCTTTTTGAGGCCAACCAACGGTTCCTGCATTTTGCAGCTCCTCAAGATACATATCGTAAAACAAATCAAAGGCAACCATTCCAAAATGCATTGTTCCACAGGCAGGGTCGAGCAAAGTTATCTCTTTAACCGGTTTTAAAGGGATTTTTTCTCTATCACTTTCATTGGGAACATAATATTTTAATTTTTCTCTTATTTTTGTATCCGGGTGCATTCTAATCCAGAGGCGTGCTAATGTATTCTCTACAAGAAATCTTACAATCCATTTGGGAGTAAAAATTTGTGTGGCAGGGGCTATATCTTTTAGACCCATTTTCTTTTTTTGACTATAAATCTTATCAAACACCTCTTCTTTCTCATCTTCTATAAAGTACTGGTAAACCCAGCCAATTACCTCATCTTTATTCCAGATATGGATGAGTTTATCCTGATTGATAAGCTCAAAAATCTTAATTAATGTTTTTTCTCTGGGAAATAATAAACTCACCAGAGCTTCTGGATCAAAAAGAACCTTTATCTCCTCATCACAAGATGCATTTTTGCATTGACAGTGGAAAAAATTTTTATAAGCCTGGTAAACTTTTTCCTGTTTCCAGAGTTTCTCATCTTCCGGATTATCAGCCAGATAAAATATAAAGGCATTGGAGTTAAACCCGCGAGATACTGTTTGCTTTATAATCTTTCTTTTCTCCATCTCCATCATTTTGAAAGCTACAAAACGGTTAAGGTAAGTAAAGGCATATTCTTTTGCAAAGCTCCAAATAATTTCTTTTTTGGATTCCCCGCTTTCGGTTTTATATTTAACAAATTCCTCAAGTTTCTTCCTAACCCGAAGATCAAAAGAATTTTCCTTTAGATTTGGAAGAAAAGATAAATCTTCAAATATCCCATCTCTTTGCAAGCCATAAATTCCTTCTAACTGAGAAAAACAATCTTCAATTAAAATCTTTTTTACCTCAGGTATAAATTTAGACTCTTTAATTATTTGCTGGATGTTTGTCATCTTAACTGTTACCTATTGTAAATGTTTACATGATAACTTCCCCCAACACCTCTTGAGGGCATTCCCATATATTTCAAACTTGTGATCCCTTCCATTTTTCCTGGATAAAAAAGTACCGTAGGTACAAGTGTTCTTCCTTTCATTTCATCTAAAAGAGCAGAAATTCTGTAACTGTTAGGGGCAAATATTCCCGCTCTTACAAGGAATACAATATCTTTGGCCGAGTCTAATCCCCTCAATTTTCTCTCTAACAAATCAGGGATAGGAGAGTAATCAGGATCGGAAAGTATTATATTCAAAGACTCCTGCGCTTTTAAAAAACCAAATTCCTTTTCTTCTTTTATAATTTGTTCTTTTCCTCCTTCACTTTTTATTGCTTTAAAGAATAAATCTGATAGGGATATTATATGAACTCGTTTGCCTTTGTTATTAAGTCGAGTTGCAAGCAGTTTTACTTCTTTGCGCATTTCAAATTCCTTCTCAGGGTCGTATCGGAATATAGCAAAAGGCAAATCATGATAGGGACTTATTTTTAACTCTTTTGAACTTAAATCACGCTCTAATTGCTCAAGCGCTTCTTTCAATGATGGCATTCACTACCTCCTCAAAGGCATTTTGGAAAAATTCAACTCTTACTATTTCTCCAACTTGCTCATACCTGAGATATTTATCCTGATGCGCTTCCATAAAAAGACGCTCTATCTCCTGTGAATTTAGCAAAAACAATTTCCAGCAAGGATGTTCAATTATTCCTTTGCCTAAAACCCCTTCTTTGAAAATAAAAAATGTAATATAAAAAAACACCGGTAAGGGGAAAAATTTAGGTGCTATTTTTCTCTTTCTTTTACCTTCAAGTATTCCAAATCCTTTAAGAGCTGAAAATAACCCAGAAGCTACTCTCTTAATAACAGAATCTCCCCATTTTACAGGTATAGTTTTGTCCTGAACACCCTTTTCGATAAAGTCTGAAACATCTTTAGAATATATCTCTAAGATTCCCTTTTTGTATCTGGGAAGTAGAACCTTGCTAATAAAATCACCAATTAAAGGTTCATTGAGAGCGCAGTAAAGGTAAAGAATTGGCCGTAAAATTTCAATTGGAACATCTGCTTGCACAAGTTGCTTTAAAAAAGCCCAATGATTTTTAGGATAGCCACTAATATATCGTGGCAAGAAAATATATCTTATAACATCTGAAACTCTTTTACGGCTTTTCTTCCCTAACACATTTTTTGAGATTAATTCTTTGATGAGATCTTTTTGTGGAATGTCATTGCGCCAGTATTTAAGAAGTATTTTTATATCTTCTAATACTGCTCCCCCTTTTTGCAAATTTGAAGTATACTTTGTTGGCCTAAGCAACATACTGTTTATATCTGCTCTTCTTTTTTCTCCATCCGTCAAATTCATTCTTATCAAACCTCCACTGTTTTCCAAATCTAAAAGCTGAGATTTTACTCTTTTGAGGTGTATGTCCACCTTCCCTGTTCTGTACAACTTCCTCAACTACCAAAGATTGCTTCTCTAAAGCTTCCTTTAAAGTAAGTATGGATATGCATCGAAAATTGACCCCCCTGGATAAAAATGATATTCTCCTGGAATAAAAAAATGATTTACAATCTCCTTCGAAAAGAGAATTCTGGACATACAGTGGATGTACACTGGAAGCTCAGGCAGAGCAAGTAGCTAAGTCGCTTTTTGCAAGAACGGAAAAGAGGGGAGAAAGGAGCCAATTAAATAAGATTCCCGTTGGTAAATTACACAGGTTAATAACTAATTCACTGCTTACTGCGTTTAGCTTGAGAATCCCAACGTACGGAAGAGAATTTTAGAGAATTTTCAGTCTGTACTAAATGTTAGCCTGTTCTATTACCTCAGAAGTAATTTTAACCTATGTTTATCTCTTTGTCAAAAAAAATGGAATGAACCCCTGAAGTTGATCAAAATGACTCAGAATGGTAAAATGCCTCCTTAGCTGGTACTCTCCCATCCTTACTCTCTGGAGGTACTTCTTTAGGTTATTAACGCCATCTATCCTATAAAACTCTGCTTTTCATTAAAAAGTTGCACTGACAATAATCGTCTGGTTCATTCACCCCTATTGACATAATGGGAAGAAGTGGTAGTATAATCTGTAGTTACACAGATAGATTCTCGATGGCCATCCTTGTGGAATAGTAACTTACCCCAAACCGAAATATCCATTCAGTCTATCCGGTTGCTGTTAATAGAACCCCACTGACTAAGCTAAGCTCTATTCTGATAGAAATAGAATCCCCTGTCGTTACTACTTTACTGTGTAGAGAGGGGATAATCAGAAAACAAGGACGAATATAGACTAAAACTTCTATGTAGAAAAGCCAAAGAAGGAAAAAATCAGATTAATGCAATGTATTACATTAAGTGATATGAGAAAATTTATAAAGAATTTGAAAGTCATATTTCGAGATGTTAGCGCAGCGATGGTTTACACCCATGTATTGAATCGTGGAGGAAGAGGAGTTCTTAAGTCCGGTCGATAGACTTTTGAATTTAATACCATTGGGAGGAATTTACTTATACTGCAAAAAATGCAATATTTGTCAGATCACTTAGGCTGTCTAATACATATTAGAGGGACTTATTTCATGTTCAAAAGACTTCATAGGTGGGCGATTGAAGTAGATCAAAATCACCAAAGCTGTAATATTGAAGCACAACGTTCGTTGATCCGTAATTTTGGCAAGTCGCTATATCAGTCGGTTGATGATTCATCGAGCTCTCTTCATCCACTCCAATACGTCTACTTCACAAGAATTTTTCGGCCTCAAAGAGATAAAATGGGTGCATACGTCCGGCTTCATTTCTTCGTCGAAGAAAATTTATCGCATCCTACGGAGGATGAGCTGGACAAGAGATTGGATGTATTGAAAAGCCAAAGTAAGGTTTTCGCAATAAAAAACCAGTTAAAGGACGGCATCGAGGAAGCAAACCTGAAAGGAGCGAAGGATTTTCCAGACTTATATTACAGATATGTGCACCATGTAAGCCGAATGGCAGTAGAATTATTTAATAGAGAAGCAATCGAAGTCGAGATTGACAAACTTCTGTGGACCTGGGCTCACAATCTTTTCAATCTCTTACGTGGTTTCGGCGTGTCAGTCCTTGAATTTGATCCAAGCGCAGTAGTCAGAAGCTATAGGATATAAGTAGACCCTCTATCAAGCCGCTCAAGATGACGTGGGTACAGCTTCGCTGACCCACGCAGCTTAGCGCCAGCGTTAGACATCTATAATAAATTATAATAGTATTGAAGAAAGTTTTTCTTTAGATTCACAGGAGATACCTATTGCAATTCACACTATATCGAGGAGTTTTAGCAACGTTGTTTTGTGCACTTTTTATAATCTGTTCATTGCCACATATTGCAGCTTCTGAAAATAATGAGCCTTCACTAAGTGAATTATTTCAAAGCTTCCGATCTAGAATTGTTCATATTGGACTGTTATCAACAGGCGAAAAGCAAGATGCTTTAACCATTGAAGAGTGGCACAAGAAAAATAGCCATTTTAAAAAGATAATCAAATTATTTATAAGCGTTCCTACATGTGAGTATATGTTTACCTATCTCAAAGAGCATAATGCTCCAAGATCTGGTAATGCAGAGAACTCTATCAAACTCCTCAGATCCTGGGAAGACCCCAGATATGGTTTTAGAACTGCTAAAGGACTTCAAGATCATCTAAAGCTGTATCAGAAAATGAAATATTTAGGGCAAATATAATTTAAAACAAAAAATTTCCCCAAAATTAGCATCTGACAACGGAAAGAGAGAAAAAATTGCAACAAATTTGAGCAAGTTACGCTATCTAATCATTCATACTGGAAGGGGATTTCTCACCCCTCTCCTATTAAGAAAAGAGATTACCAGGAGGATAGCATTGAAAGCACTAGTTCTTTGCCATCTTTTCAGGACTTGCCAAAAGAATTACAGGAAGAAAATCAAGTTCTTTGGGCTTGCTCTATTCATTTATTTGTTCGCCTCATACTCTTTATGTTACACGGAGGAGTCCAAGAATGTCGATTTAGTGGGCTCTTTAGCTGGAGGACTACCCTATGAGGTTGTGGTTGCCGGTGACTATGCTTACGTAGCCGCGGGCTCAGTTCTTTACATCATCAATGTTTCGGATCCTGCGGCACCCTTTGAGGAGGGCTTCTACGATACCCCACTAGATGTGTATGGGGTCTTTGTTGCCGGAGATTATGCCTATGTGGCAGATGGGTCTTTAGGTCTTTGCATCATTGATGTTTCGGACTCTGACGCACCTTTTGGGTTTGAAAGGAAGGTAAAGGACGTTGAAAAGGCAGCAATGTAGAGGAAAAGAGATGCTTGAATTGCCTTTTGAGCGGTTTTGCTGAAGAAAAAAAGGTCTCTTCCATGACTTTGTTTGAAATCAAGAACAGGAGACACACAATGAAAATAGCATTGGGCATCACAGCCCTGATCTTTGTACTCATGATGGTTGTCGTACAAAGCAGCTCACCGTCATCTTCTGTGAATTGGAGAAAAGATGATTCAATGTTTAGTGGAATTTATCTCTCATACTGCAGTGCGCCTACCTTTGCAGACCTGGATAATGACGGGGATCTGGATCTCATTGTGGGACAATATGGTGGCCATCTGGCGTATTATGAGAATGTCAGTACTGGTTCCAGTCCCGCTTGGGTACGGGACTATGACCTATTCAAATCCGTCTCCGTAAATTGGTATTCTGTTCCTATATTCGGAGACTTGGATAACGATGGAGATCTAGACCTAACAATGGGAAAGTACGATGTCATGCCCGAATACTACGAAAACACGGGAACCGTCAGCAATCCCAATTGGAAATTCCGGTACTATTGGTACGCGGGCGTCTATGTTGGTTACCATGGTGGACCCACGTTTGCTGACTTGGACGGGGACGGCGATCTGGATTTGACCATTGGGCATCACATGAGGTTCGGCTTTGGTTTCATAGGCAACTTGAGGTACTTTGAGAATACAGGGACCTGCTATTCACCGGTCTGGACTAGAGATGACCTGATGTTCAGCGGAATCGACTCTTTTTCTGCCGAGGATTCTCCAAAGCCAACTTTTTCCGACCTGGATAATGACGGGGACTTCGATTTGGTCATAGGGGTATCTGATGGTACTCTCCAGTACTACGAAAACACGGGTACTGTTTCCAGCCCTATTTGGACAAGGGATGACTCAATGTTTAGTGGAATTGATGTTGGATGGCACAGTGCGCCTACCTTTGCAGACCTGGATAATGACGGGGATCAGGATCTCATTGTGGGACAATATTATTCAGGTTATGGAAGTCTTAAGTATTATGAACGCATCAGTCTTTTCATAACCTCCCCTACTGCGGGTGACGTGGTCTCAAACACCGTTAATATCATTGCTTCAGTTACATATGATACAGAAACTACCGCAGTAGACTTTTTCTGTGACTCTGTCCTTCTTACCTCAGATACTGCCTCTCCTTATTCTGTTAGCTGGGATACCACCCAAGTCTCTGACGGAGAGCACGAGATCCAGGCAAAAGCACACCATACATCAGGCAGCACAGAAGAATGCCAAATCACGGTTGTTGTTAAGAATGTAGACCTGGCAGGTGCAATCTACTATCCGCGAATGGCCAGGGTCTATAACAGCGATGAGGAGGAGGCAGAGACGCAGCTGTTCGTCAACATATTCTTCTATCAGGATGGACTCTGTGAGTCAGCTCCACTATACATCAAAACCTATTTCGAGAGTACGCAAGGCATTACCTATACATCTGCCAGAATTGAGCCCATAAGGCGATCGGAGGAAGGAACAAGATTTCCGGATTGGCCGTCCCTTACCGTTGATTCAGATGCAATGGGTTATGCAGGCAATATTCCCGTGCCTGAGGCGGCAATCAGCGGTAGAAGTTTTGTCGGGAAGGTGAAATTTGAGGTGTTGGGCAAACAGCCTGAGGATACTACCTACTTCACTTACTTGACGGATGGTTGGGCAGAGCTGAAGGCCGAATGGACCGACTTTGTTCTGAGGGTTGATTCCTATTCGTTCACCAATTTTCTCTATTCGCACGATCAGGGTATTTCCTCCTCTCTGGATAGGGTTGTAGCCACCATTTCCCCCTCTTTCCCCCTTTTGTTTTCGGCTATGATGACCCTCGAATGGTACACTCTTATGCAACTTTTTCCATCGATGCCAAGTCTTGCTCACTGTTTTGGCATGGCGGCAAGTAGTTTGTACTACAAGCACTTTCCTGGTGATGTTCCTTCTCCTTTAGAGGACAAGAATGACAACGATGAGGATGATGTGTATGATCTCTCGCTGGATATAGACAAGTGCCTGGAAACAATTCAAGACTACCAGCTTACTCAACTCTTCTACCCAGCGGCCCCTCAAAATGCGGCTCAGGTATACACCGAGATCAAGGAAGCTACCCAAGCAAATTCCCCTCAAGTAGTTGCTCTCTTCAGTAATGAGCCAAAACCTAAAAAAGAGCACGGTGTTACCCATCTCGGATTCTCTGAGTATAAAACACAAAAGATAATTGCCGCCTACGACAATAACTTCCCAGAGATGGTACTCTATCTTCAAACAGATAGTTTGGAGCCGGATTACCATCCCAAGTGTATCGTTCCCTGGCAGGGCTGGCTTAGTGAGTTTGCCCTGAAACATTTCGCACAAAGGACTCTACAAGAAATCAGTGAGCATGATCTCAGGGCCGCTGCCTTTCACTCTCCCGTTGAAACACTCTTCGTAGATAATGAGGGAAGAAGGATAGGCCGGTCTCAAGGGATCGATTATGCCGAGATCGATAATGCCTTGTATGCGGTAATTGATAATACAGAAGTGTTTCTGATACCCGAAGACCTATCCGGTCACTTCACCTCGCAAGGAGATGCCTCAGGATCTTTAGGTGCTGAGTTTGTTTTCTCCACCGAGGAGGCAACTGTTCGATGGGAGAGTTTTGCTAATCTTCCAGTAACAGAGCACGCGAGTTTCAAGTTCTCCCTCGGTGCTTCTAGTACTTATGTGGTGGACATTGATCAGAGTGGGGATGGCTCCTATGAAGAGAGAAAGTATCCAGACAAGGAAAGTTTCATCCCTATCGATGAGACATTTGACCCTGACTGTCCGGATATCACATTGACAGCTCCCGTTGGTGGCCAGATCTACAGTAGCGCAGTAAATATCTCTTGGCTGGCGGCTGATCCAAATGAGGACCCTTTAACTGTCAATGTTTACTATAGCAGTGATGCTGGGGCCAACTGGCACCTCCTGGCTCCCAATGAGGACAATGATGGAACCTATGAATGGGATACAGAAAGCTTTGATGATGGCAACAGTTACAAAATTGAAGTTGTTGCCTCCGACGGAGTGAACAATGATCAAGATCAAAGCCGTATTTCCTTTGGTATAGATAACACTCCTCCTGAGATCATCATCACCTCACCTTCCTCAGGTGATACCATCTCAAGAATTGTTAATATTACCGCCTCTGCCTCTGATGCAAGTGGCATTACCCGGGTAGAGTTTTTCTGTGATGATGCTTTTATTGCTTCAGACACGACCAATACCTATTCTTGCAGCTTTGATACGGTTGCCCTGATCTCTGATGGAACTTGCACTTTAAAGGCTATAGCTTATGATACTCAAGGATTATCTGCCACTGATTCTATTTTGGTAGTAGTAGATAATACCGATCCAGAGTCTAATATAAGCTCACCAGCATCAGGGGATACCATTTCTGGAACTATAGATATTGTAGGAACAGCCTGGGATGCTAACTTTAAGGAGTATATCCTTGAGTATGGTGAGGGAACCTCACCTTCCAGCTGGGTAAGCATTACTACCTCAACTACTCCTGTTTCTTATGCTATCTTAGCCACCTGGGATACAGCATCTGTATCTGATGGTGCCTACACCTTTAAACTAACAGTTGAGGATGAGGCAGGAAATACAAAAGAGGATAAGGTGCTGATTACCATAGATAACACCTTACCTCAGGTTACCATCACCTCACCAGAATCAGGTGATGTGGTATCAGGTACCCTTGATGCGAGTGCCTCAGCTACCGATGATACTGGTATTGCTCAGGTAGAATTCTGGTGTAATTCTACCTTTATTGCCTCAGATACCAGCAATGATTACTCGGTAAGCTTTGATACGGTTGCCCTGATCTCTGATGGAACTTGCACTTTAAAGGCTATAGCTTATGATACTCAAGGATTATCTGCCACTGATTCTATTTTGGTAGTAGTAGATAATACCGATCCAGAGGCTAATATAACTTCACCAGCATCAGGGGAGACCATTTCTGGAACTATAGATATTGTAGGAACAGCCTGGGATGCTAACTTTAAGGAGTATATCCTTGAGTATGGTGAGGGAACCTCACCTTCCAGCTGGGTAAGCATTACTACCTCAACTACTCCTGTTTCTTATACTAGCTTAGCCACCTGGGATACAGCATCTGTATCTGATGGTGCCTACACCTTTAAACTAACAGTTGAGGATGAGGCGAATAATATCTCCTGGGATACAGTAACAGTCAATATAAATAATATTCCCCCGGTTATTGTCCATACGCCTACACCCTCGGCTACTAATCATCAGGACCTTCTCATAACAGCAGCAGTGAGCAGTGAATGTGCTCTTTCTTCTGTCACTATCTATTACCGCAAGGCAGGAAAAGACTCCTACAGTTCTGCTTCAATGACCCCTGGCTTTGATTATCAAGGAACTATCCCTGCCTCAGTTGTTACTGAAAGAGGTCTAGAGTACTACCTTGAAGCAAGGGATATAAATGGCAACATCGCAACAGTGCCTGATGTAAATCCAGATACATCTCCTTGGTGTGTGAGGATAAACTTTTCATCCTTAACTTTCCCTTTCTCTACCTTGCAGAAGAAATGGCAAATGATATCGGTGCCTGCTGATTTGGATAGTCCTGATCCTAATTCTGTCTTAGTAGATGATCTCGGAACTCAGGATAATACTAAATGGAAATTATATCGCTGGAATACAGCTAATAACTCTTATGATGAGTATCCTAATATACCTGATAATTTTACCTCAGGCAAAGCTTTCTGGCTGATAACCAAAGATTCCAAAAACATCGATGTAGGAAAGGGAGGGAGTGTAGATACCTCCAGTGATTATGCTGTTAATTCACCCTCAGGCTGGGCCCAATTAGGCAATCCTTTTGCCTTTGATGTTGACTGGGATGATGTTAAGGTAAGAAAAGGCTTAGAGATTGTTTCAATCCAGCAGGCACAGAAGAATGGTTGGGTAAGGGATAAAATTTGGTACTGGAATGGATCGGAATACGAGTTCTCTCAGGCACCTTCAGGTACATTAGAATCCTGGAAAGGATACTGGGTGAAAGTACTAGTTAGTGGCTGCGAGTTTCTTATTCCACCTGTAGCTGTAGAAGCAGATGGATCATCTAAGGCCTTGGCCATGGGTAGGAATAATTACCTGCAAATTATAGCAAAGATAGGAGATTTAAAGGATAGTTATAACTTCATAGGTTTATCTAATAAAGCTAAAGATAGCTACGACTCAGAAGATGTAGAGGAGGCACCACCTATTTCTCCTTACATTAGTTTATCTTTCCCCCATTCTGATTGGGGCAAAGATAATGCTTGTTATACCCAGGACATAAGAAAGACTCAGGATAAGGAAAAATCTCAGCCAGAGAAGATAATCTGGGATATGCAAATTAAAACAGATCAAACAGACAAAACTATCACTTTAGAGTGGAAAAATGCTAAGGCTATTCCAGAGGAATATTTCCTTTACCTTACTGATGAGGATGAAAGTACCTTAGCTAACATGAGAGAGAAAAATGCCTATTCCTTTACCAGTTCCACCGGGAAAGATAACTTCAAGGTAATTGCCACGACCAAAGAGCTATCTTCACTGCCTGAAGATTTAACCTTAACTGAGGTTTACAACTATCCCAATCCAGCAGATGATACTACTAATATTCACTTTAAATTGGGAGCAGAGGCAAATGTAACTATAAGGATATATACCATATCAGGTGAGCTGGTGTGGATGAAAGGGCAAAGCTATGATACTCAAGGGGTTTATGAGATACTCTGGAATCTTAAGAACGATCAAGGACAAAAGGTGGCCTCAGGTGTATATATTCTCTATGTTAAGGCGAGTAATTCTGCTAAAACAGTTACTAAAACCAATAAAATTGCCATAATAAGATAAAAATAGGAGAAAGTTATGTTATTTAACAGGTTACCGATGAGAAAATATCTGGGCGTAGCGGTGATTGCTTTAAGTATCATCTTCCTTTTAACTCAAATAGGTCTCATTTCTCCTTCAAATTCACTTCCGTTCCCTCAAGATCGAGGAATAGCAGTAGCCGTCTCAATAGGGGGTCTCATTATTGGTGTATATCTTGTGGCAGGACCTCTGGGAGCACTTATCGCTACAGTTCCTATCATAATATTAGGAGGTACTGGTTGCGGTGGCGGTCCGCCTCCGCCTCCTCCCCCTCCTCCTGATAAGGATTTAGGAGAGCCACCTGAGCCTCCTAAGTAACTCTCTTCCCGATTAGGGCTTCCTCAATAAGGAGGTGTAAATAATGCAAAATATATATAAAAAATTAGCTCTGGTCAGTACAGTTTCTCTTTTTATGTTGGGATTATCTTCCCTTTGTTTTTCTGCAGGCACTACTTCAGCTGAATTTCTTAAAATAGGGGTTGGAGCAAGAGCGTCCTCTATGGGATCATCTTTTTGTGCTCTGGCTGATGATGCAACCGCTGTTTACTATAATCCAGCAGGATTAGCTCAGCTTAAAGAAGATGAGCTTTATCTTATGCACAATAGCTGGTTTCAGGAGATAAACCAGGAGTATCTGGTCCTGGCATTCTCCAGGCAAAACAGCAGCTTTGCCTTTTCGATAAATTATCTTTCTATAGGAAAGATTGAGAAAAGGTCCTCTGCAACCTCTAAGCCAGAGGATACCTTTACCTCCTCAGATGCTGCTCTTACCTTATCCTATGCTAAGGCTTTTAGTGAGAACCTTTCTATAGGGATAAACTTTAAGGGAATAAGACAGGTAATACATAACTTTGAAGCTACAGGATATGCTATTGATTTTGGTCTTTTGTACACTTTTCCAAGGATAAACTTAGCTTTAGTTATCCAGAACATAGGGACAGAGGTTAAATTTAAAGAAAAGGCTTTTCCTCTTCCCTTAACTTACAAAGTAGGGATAGCCATTAAAGTTTTACAAAATACCATTTTAACATTGGAAGGAAAAAAGGGGAAAGATACAGATATATCCTATCATCTGGGAATAGAAAGTCGGTTCTTTAACTTACTTGCCTTAAGGGCAGGATACAACTCCAAAATAGCTCAAACTGAGTTAGGAGAATTCTCATCCCTATCTAAGGGGCTATGTGCCGGGTTAGGACTTAAGATAAATAATTTGCAGCTTGATTATGCTTACGTTCCTTATGGTGAACTGGGAGATACCCACAGAATTTCTTTAGGCATAAAATTCTAATGAATATTTGTCTTTTTGTCGCCTTCTGTGCAAAAGTGCGACATTTACCAGAATTCTTTGGCCTGAAATCCCCATTTTATCAGCATTTCCTCTTTAAAAAAGATTACTGAGGAAATTCATACTGAACGCTCAACGGTAGCAAAAATATTAAATAATGTGAAAAAATTCAAAATTGAAGAAATTCACTCTCCTCCCTCAATATCCCTTATTCTCAAAACAGGTCCGTAGGGGGAGTGAATTTGAAAGTTTTGAAGTTGGTGAGATTTATCATTTAGTATCTGATTAGAGCTGCAGGATTAGACTCTGATTAAGGGTTTTACAAGCTCAAACTCACATGTTGATTTGCGCGACCCCAACATAAAGAAATTAGGACCTCCGGGTTCGACTAGATAATCTAATATTGTAATATTTTGAGTTTAAGAAGCAGTCAAATGAAAATATTACTTTTCCTCGTAACTCAATCTGCAATTTTGTGAGTTAATTGGAATCACCCTTCTGTTTAACTTACCCCGAAAATCAAACGTGAATTCAAACTAATCTTCTTTTTAGTCTGGGGGTGGTCAAAATTCAATGGCGAAGAGGGGTCAGTTTTGGGTGGCGATCAACATCTTTCACAGATCGGAATTCTGAACTTTCAACTGATGTATTATCATGCTTCCCTCACATATTCTGTGCGTCTGACATAGTAATACACAGAATTCTCTATATTAAAGAATATCCCCAATATCTGGAACTTCATATATATCAAATAATCTTCTATACTATGTTGCGAGTATGGTATATATTCTCGGGGATCATGCTACCCTTATATCCTAAAATCTCCTGGATATAGATTTTGGCTCCCCTACCAGTATTCTTGTCATACACCTCTGGATCATCCATTAAGGCTTTAAGAACTTGAAGATTGTCCCCAAATATCAATTTATTAGTCCAACCGCTGTTTCCGTTGCCAAAGGTTTTTGCAGGTTGCAGCGGAACCGCCATGGTATCTGCAAGTATATCCTCTTCCCTCTCTTTCCCTTCATAAGTCAACTCATACTCCTTCTTCGTTTCAAAAGGAATAATATATCTGTAACTATCAGGAAGAGGCTCGCCTTTCTTCAAACATTTCGTTATAAATTCAATCTCTCCCTTGCTGAGTTTATTCATATAGGACTCCTCATAAAATGACAACCTAAATGACAACCTAAATGACAACCGTTTTTACGCCAATACATAATGAGCACCTCTTCCTTTCCCACGCAATTTAACTACACTTAGATCCACTAGCTTAGAAACTTCTTTTAGCGCGGCCTGTCTTGTAATTTCAAACATCTTTGAGATGTTACCAATTGTTATTTTACCATTTAAATTTATATATTCCACTATCTGCATCTGTCTTTCAGTTAAAGCAATCTGCCCTCTTTCCACTCTTCTTAATCTTTCGCTGCTAAGCCTTATTACTCTTTCTTTAACGGCCTCAATGCTTACATTTACTCCTTCAACAAAATATTCCAACCAGTTGGTCAAATCCAAAGTTTTTTGATCGACACTTTGTAATGCACTGTAATATGCCTGCCTGTCAGTGTCATAATAATCATCAAGGCAAAAGAATTGTTTGGCATCAAAACCTCGTAAATAAAGGATCGAAGTTGCC
>JAUWZM010000037.1 GCA_030615365.1 Candidatus Aerophobota bacterium
TATCAGAGGCAAGGCTCTCAATAAATTTCAACTGAAACTCTTATTTGATGTGGAATTGCAAGAATAATTTCACTTGCCACAATCACAAAAAAATATGCTCAATGACCTTCAAAAATGTCGAGTTTTCCGCACCTCTGAAGTAATATATTAAAATTATTTCTGGGGAAAAATAATATATCTTCAGTAGAAAATTTTTAAACCTTTTTATTGAATTTTCTGAGCTATCCCTAATTTTTGCTCTTTCAATCTGGGAATCCCTTCTCCTCTCGGTTTTTACTGGAGAAGTTTTTATATAAGTCCTCGTTTACTTACTCTTTGAACAGCTGGTACACTTACTCTGGCTTTGAGGTGTTTACTCTGAATGCCAATGACAATGACTCCACTGGACCATGCTTTTGCTGAACTTTTGCCATAAACTTGATTCTATTCCCCTACCCTCTTATCCTTCCCTTCCTTCACTCTCCAACTACCTGAACTACAAGTTCCCTGTGGCGAGGTTTGTTATCAAACTCCAGAAAAATTATCTGTTGCCATGTTCCCAGGGTAAGATGAGAATTAACAAGAGGTATGGAAATAGAAGGCCCAACAAGAGATGCTCTTACATGTGAGTGTCCATTTCCATCGTGCCATCTTCTCTCATGGTGGTAGTCTCTTCCTGACGGGATATATCTGTTGAAAAAATCTTCTATATCCTGAACTAACCCAGGCTCATACTCTATGGTAGTTAGGGCACCGGTTGATCCTTGAACAAAAACAGTCACCGTTCCATTGGCCAGTACTGATTTTCCCACTACATCTTTCACTTTTTTGGTAATATCGAATACCTCGTATCCTCCCTTATCCTTTAAGGTGATTTTTCCGGTATATACACTCATTCTGCAATCTCCTAATTTTTTGTAACTCTAGTTTTACCCACTATTTCATCTCACTTTCTTTTAGAGCGTTTTATTCGTTGTGAATAAAGAGGATGTTACTTGTTGATTAAAAAGTAAGTGTTTTCCTACCTTCCTTTATGTATCCTGTTAAAGGCTCTCCTACGTATTCTACTTCAAACCCAAATTTTTCAAGTTTTTCTGAGACTCCATACATATCTGAACACGTTTTACATGCTTTTAATACTACTCCGGCTTCTTTTATTTTTTTTATATAATTTTGTAGTTCCACGTCCTCGCATAGCAATGGTTGTGAAGGACCCCAGATAATTAAACAGACATCCTTCCACCAGCCTTTCAATTTTGCATTCAAGATATACATAAAGACCATTCTTTCAGCAACACGCCTATCCCCACTTGTCCAGATTACCACCAGACTATCTTTCTTTTCCATTTTTAATACACCTCCTAATATATATTTATGTGTCTTTTTTATAGAAGAAAAAAACTATATAATCTTCCTCTCTTCATTCTTTTCTCTTGTATGCATAAAGATGCAAATAAAGGCTTATTTAAGCCCCTTAAATTTTTAATCTGTAGCCTCCTCATTTTTTCATAATTTTAATTTAATCCACTATTTCCTCTCACTTTCCTTTAGGATGTTTCATCCTTTGTAGACAAGGAGTATGTTACTTGCTGATTAAAAAGTAAGTATTTTTCTGCCTTCCTTCATGTATCCCGTTAAAGGCTTTCCTACGTATTCTACTTCAAACCCGAGTTTTTCAAGTTTTTCTGAAACTCCATCATACATATCTGAACACCCTTTACATGCTTTCAATACTATTCCGACCTCTTTCATTTTTTTCACATATTTTTGTAGTCCCATATCTTCACATAGTAAAGGTTGTGAAGGACCCCAGATAATTAAACAGACATCCTCCCACCAACCTTCCAATTTTGAAGCCAGGGTATACATAAAGACCATTCTTTCAGCAACATACCTATCTCCACTTGTCCAGATTACCACCAGACTATTTTTCTTTTCCATTTTTAATACACCTCCTAATATATATTTATATAGCTTTTTTTATAGAGAGAAAACTATATAATCTTCCTCTCTTCATTCTTTTCTCTTGTATGCATAAAGATGCAAATAAAGGCTTATTTAAGCCCCTTAAATTTTTAAACAGGTAGAATACTATCAAGTAAGTAAAAGAATATCCTTAAAGCACCTCATATGAGTATCTTTTGTCAGAGAAATTTGCTGAAAAAGATTTACCAGTTCTTGTTTTTGGCAACCTCCTTTTTGAAATCCCTCTCCACTTCAGTCTAATCTTTTATTACTCCATATAAAGATAAAAATCTTTGGGATTTAATTCTTCAAAGTCTTTTCGGGAAACAAGATATTTTCTGAGGTCCAAACAAAGGTCACATTTGGAAAGGTAGCCTTCCCGGGACTCCAGGTAACCAAAACCCTGGGTAAAATGAAGGAGTCCTTGCACATCTTCGGCAACTAAGAATTTTAAAACCGGGTGCTCTTCCAGGTTTATCCCCTCTTTTAGGAGTTGGTTCAAATTGTGCCAGTTCCCCAGGGAAATCCCCCCACAATATCCCGGCAAAAAATTACCGTAATTGTCAAAATGATTGTGCCAGTTTCTTAAGAATGGTGGACGACAGGGCTGGTCAAAAAAACTATGCGCCGGATAGTGGGGATAAAATTCTTTCAGTTTATGGGCAGCTCTTCCCATTAAGAATAATTCTACTCTTTCGGTTAAATCCTCCTTTTTTGTAAGATCGAGATACTCCTGGAGTGACATCCTTTCTTTGATTCCCAGGTGCTTGAATTGATGATAGTATTCTAACTGATAGATCATTACATTCTTTCTGAATATTTCTTTGCTGATTCTAATACATCTATCTGTTCTCTCGAAAGGAACATATTCGGCATAAAAAGGATTTACTGAAATTAAGATTCCCTTCAGACCCCTTTCTTTCAAAAGTTTTAGCTGCTCTTTAGTTCTCTCATCACTAGTACACCAGTAGCAGTTTGTTTCAACGAAGGTGGAAGGAATTTTTAACTCCTCTGCAATTTCTACTGCTTTCAACAGGAGTTCAAAATTTAAAAAAGGTTCTCCCCCTGTGAAATGAACTCCATAGTTCAAACTCACTGTCCGATCTCCCCAGGGACTTGGTCTTATTCTGCTGGCAAGCTGAGATAGAATCTCTTCCAGGTCTCCCTGTGAAATCCAATCACCTCTCCATTTTGGTGAACATGCGTACATACAATGCCGACACTCAGCAGTGCATTTATAAGAGAGCAACAAACCTCCAGAAATTGGTTCTGGTACCTTTATCCTCTTAATTGTGAACTCCTTATCAGGGTATATCTTATCCTACAGTTCACCTGGGTGGCCCACCAGCCTTAGGGGGAGGAGCTAAAGGTACATCTAATAACATCTTTCCGACCATTATTTTTATGAAATCGGTCGTAGGTGGAACCAACGATAGTGTCTTAGCATCCCTGAAATATCGCTCCAGCGGAAAGTCCTTGGTGCACCCATACCCTCCATGAAGCTCGATGGCTTTGCCGGTGACATCTACTGCCAGCTCTCTACTTTTTATTGCTCCCATGAATATTAATGGATCTGGCTGTCTCTTGGAAAGGGCAGCTCGATAGGCAAAGAGCTTTGCTGTCTCCACCGCGGTAGTCATATCGGCAATGCTGCACTGAACGGTATCAAAGTTGGCTAAAGTTTTTGGTCCAAGCACAGTCCTCTGCTTGACGTATTCAACCGAGGCTTCCAGGGCAGATCGGGCGATACCCGCAGCTATTGCCGACTGTCCTGCACAACCCATGGCCCCGACCACTTGCATAATCTTCACACCTTCATCTTCCTGTCCCAGTAGGTTATCCTTGGATACTCGACAATCATCAAAGACCAGCTCTCCTGTAGGATCTCCGCGAAGACCAAACTTTTCCTCTATCGTTCCAAAAGAGAAACCGGGGGTTCCCTTCTCGATGATCAGCGTAGAGATGCCCATCGGTCCTTTGGTAGGATCAGTTCTAACTGTGACTATATAGATGTCAGCCTCACCAGCGTTGGTAGTGAAACATTTGGAGCCATTGACGACGTACTGACCGCCGTCGGCTACCGCCTTTGCCTGCAGCGTCATCATCCAGTTAGCTCCACCACTGGGTTCGGTATTACCTAAAGCTCCCAGTTTTTCCCCTTTAGCGAGAGCGGGAAGGTATTTCTTCCTCTGCTTATCGCTACCAAACGCCAGTATGGCACTAGAAACATCCATGCTCGCCGCGAAGCCCCAGGCAACTGATGCAGAGGCAGTTGCTATCTCTTCAAGGACGAGCAGATAATCAATCCTTCCACGTGCGGTACCACCGAATGGTTCAGGAATGAGAATACCAAATAGACCTACATCAGCCATTTTTTCAAAGATCTCCTTTGGAAACCGGCCCGTCTGATCAATCTCTGCTGCTATAGGAGCAATCTCCTTTGCAGCTAATTCTTTAGCCGTTTCCCTAATTAACTTTTGCTCTTCCGTCAGTTCCAAATCCATTTTTTACCTCCTAAATTTTGAACATCGTATACTTTTCATAAAATCTGGAGAATTAGCTTTATTACTGTATTTGTCGGCACACTATTTTTCTTTTGGCTATGGTGATACTGCTCACATTGGATCAACTAAACCAGACAAATAAAGAAGATGTGATTACTTCAGAAGAGTAAGATGAGGTCCGGGCAGCCATGAGAAAAATCTCTACAACAAGCTATTAGCAGTTACCACGCGTAGGCTTCTGGGGCCTGTCCGCCCGGACCAGGCCAGATCTCATCCAGCCGTGTCAGTGTGGCATCATCCAGATGGATCTCTAACACTCGTAGGCTTCCAATAAGCTGTTCTATTGTTCGGGGACCAAGGATAGGTGCGGTAATAACAGGGTTTTTTAGCAACCAAGCTAGTGCTATATGAGCCGGCTTCTCACCCAATTTCCTGCAAAGCGATTCATATGCCTCAAGCTTAGCTCGATGAGTCTGTATTTGCTGGGATAGCTTAGCTCGTCGACCAGTACTGGTTTTTTCCAATACCCCGGCTAACAAGCCGCCACCCAGCGGGCTGTAGACCACCAACCCTAGTCCATACTCTCGGCAGGCAGGAATTACCTCCAGTTCAACCGTGCGGGCGGTTAGATTATACAAACTCTGCTCACAGGTGAGTCCAAGAAAATTCCGTACTGCCGCTTTTTCACAGGCCTGGGCAATGTTCCAGCCAGCAAAGTTGCTACTGGCAATGTAAAGAACTTTTCCTTGTTTAACCAGCAGTTCCATTTCTTGCCAGATTTCCTCCCAGGGAGTTTCCACCTTACGATATGGTGGTGAGTAGAAGTCCCGATCCGTTACACCCCACATCTCCCTGTCAACCTGGGTGGCTTTACCACGGTCAATATGATGCATAAAGTACACATCGATATGGTCCGTATTCAATCTGCGCAAGCTTTCTTCGCAAGCCCGATGAATATGATAGGCCGATAGACCACGCTCGTTAGGACCATGACCCATTGGGCAAAATACCTTAGTTGTCAGAACAATTTTCTTCCTCCTGGCATTACTCTGACTAAGCCATCTGCCGACAATCCGTTCGGTTAAACCCTCACCAAGCTTCCAACCATAGACATTGGCTGTGTCAAAAAAGTTGATACCTAACTCCAAAGCCTTGTCCATGATAGCAAAACTGTCTTTTTCACTTGTTTCAGGTCCGAAGTTCATGGTACCCAGACATAGCCTACTCACCACCACTCCTGTGCGACCCAAATGTGTGTATTGCATACCATCCCCTCCTTATAATTAGAATATTTTCTTCGCTAATAATTAATATAAATTGGTTACCCTATCTAAATCCTGCAATTTTAATCTTATCATAATTTTTTTTTAGGGCAAATGAAAACCTTTAACTTCTCCTGATATAATATTCACTATAGGGTGAATAGTTATTTGAAAAAAAGGTTAGCAAGAATAGAAGGTTTTTAGGAAAATTAAACTGCTGCAAATTGTCTTAGTATTGGTTTTTAACCGAAAAAAAGGAGCTGAATCTTGAGTAACTCTTAGAAGTTTTTGATATTGACAAAAAAGAGAAAAAGATTCATAATTCGTAATAGTGTAGTTGTCCAATTTATTGGGCGGGTTTAATGCGCGCCGATAAATCGGCAAGCTACAGCAATGACAAGTAAGGAGTCTCACATTTTTAGGAAATCCTAAATAGAGACAAACGGTTGCTCACTTTGTTCGCAACCGCCCTTCAGGTGTCCCCATACCCCTCGGGGATGGGGAACATTTGACCCTATTTACCATAATTCAAACTGGAGAGTAAATTTACTTTAAGGAGAGCAAGAGGATAGCTGTGTATGTTGCTCTTCGCTGTGCCCATTGATGAGTTCATTCAAGTTTTTAAAGTAAAGGATAATCGATTTTTTTTACATTTGGGCTATGAATTATAGCTATTCGAGTAAAATACGGATAAGGAGGTCACGATGAAAAAGCTATGTTGCATACTGGGCATATTATTGCTGGTTGCAGTGTGTGGATTTGCACAAGCTCGTGAAAAGGTACTTCTTGTTTTCAGTTATCATCCTGAGCATTCCTGGGTGATAGAAGAAACCAGGGGTGTAGAAGACGTATTTAAAGGCAAAGGCATTAGAACAGAAAAATTCTATCTGGATACCAAAAGGAAAACAAGCGCAGAGTGGAAAAAGGTGGCCGAGGAGGCTGTGAGAAAAATTGAAGAATTCAAACCCAACCTCGTCATTGTATTTGACGACAATGCCTGTGAGCTGGTGGCTAAAAGGTACATTGGTGCATCTCTTCCATTTGTTTTCTGTGGTGTGAACGCTGAGCCCGAGACTTACGGATTTCCTGCTGAGAATATAACCGGGGTGATTGAAATAGCCCTCGTTAAAGAATCAATAGAACTTCTCCAACGAATTGTGCCCGATGTAAAAAAGGTTGCCATAGTGACTGCTGACAGTCCTACCAACCGAGCATTTGTGACCAGAGTAAAGCAGATGACACTGCCCGTTGAAAGTTGCCAATTCTATGCTACAAATAATTTTGATCTCTGGAAAGCAAAAATAAGAGAACTCCAGACTAAGGTGGATGCAATTGGTTTGTTTACCTATCACACTATCAAGGAGAAGGATGGAGAAATGAGTTTACCTTTACCACCTGAGACGATCATGGAATGGACACTCAAAAATAGTATGCTTCCCGAATTCACCTCTATAGATTTCGTTGTGAATGACGGAGCTTTGTGTGGAGTTATTAACCTATCTGGGTACGGGCAGGGCAAGGCTGCAGCCAAAATTGCCTTGATGATATTAGCTGGGGCACGTCCGGTAAATATTTCCATCAGGTGTCCTGACCAGGGGAATTCAGTCATTAATGAAACAAGAGCCAAGCAGCTCAATATAAAAATTCCAGAAGACGTACGTAAGGATGTACAGATAGTTTATTAATCAGGTTCTACCCAGAGGCATTATACATAAAGGTTCCTCATCTTTTACCTTTAGAATGTCTTTTACTGCCTCATCTATAAAGGCACCAATACATACCGTGCCCAGATTCAATGCCTCAGCTTGAAGATAAACATTTTGAACGATACACCCCATATCTATGTGAGTGTAACGAATACCCCGTTCACCATAGCGTTTAGTAGTTCGAGGATAAAGAGCAGTGAAAACCAAACTCGCGGGGGTTCTGTTAATCATCTGCTGCTCTAAGGCAGCTTTGGTTAACTTTTCTCGTACATCTCCTTCAACTATGAGGGTGAGTGTATGTCCCCACCACTCATAATAGTACACCCCTGAAGTGAGCCCTTTAACTTCTCCTGCTATCAGATAAGCTTGTATAGGATAGCAGGCTCCTGCAGAAGGAGCTGTTCGGGTGGCACCGGTTATTTCATCTACAGTAGAACCTGCTGCAGCCCAGAGAATCTGGGAAACCTCCTCAAGAGTTAAAGTTTCTTTTTTGTATTCTCTTCTGCTTCTTCTCTGGGAGATAGCCTCCTCCAGAGAAAGTTTTCCTCTATGCTTGGGTACAGGGAGTTTTATCTGCACTGATGTATCCTTATTTTTTAGAGAAAAGCTAGAAAGCTCTCCTTTTAATAGGAAAACTCCTGAGACTGAACTAAGTATGATTGCAAGGAATATAAGATACAGGGCTCTTTTTTTCATAGATGAGACCTTTTCACAAAACAATTTTTCTGTAGAGTTTGAATTTATCCTGTTTTTTTACTTGTCGGTTTAATGAATCAGACCCGCGCTTTGCGCAAAATATCCCAGTAGGCACCTCGCTGACCATTATTTATTGCATTTATAAGAAAGGTGTTTTGATTATAGTTGTAACTTTTACTTTTTCCCCTATCTTTAGGAAAGAGAAATCTTTCATCCTCTGCTACTAACCTCTCAACACAGGAGAAGATCTCCTCACCCAATTCAGAGTAAAGATAAAAAGTGGGGTCAAAAAAATCCTGATGGGAAACCTTTCCCCGAAGATGGGGATTTTCCTTTAAAAGTCCTTGTTTTAAGATACGGGAAGAGATAGGAGTGCCGGGATAAATCCTGATTCCTATTGTCACTCCCACGCGATGGGGATTTACCCTTTTCATAAACTCAATGGTATCCTGGAGAGTCTCTTTGTTTTCTCCAGGCCCTCCCAGAAGAAGATCATACATAAATACAATATTATTTCGGTGACAAACCCGTGCCGTTTCCTCGATCTGCTCAGAGGTGAAGCTCCTGCCCAGTGTTTTCAGCATTTTATCACTACCGCTGTCCACGCCAAAATTAATTCCCGTGCAACCTGCCCTGTGCATAAGAGAGGCAAGTTTTCCGGAAAAAGGGAAAGGACAGCAATAGGCATACCAATGAAGCTTTGTATGGAGCTTTTCCTTTATTATCTCCTGACATATGCTTTCTGCATGTTCGGGGGGTAGATTAAACTCACTATCACAGATATGTATGTAATTTATTCCTTTTTGCAGAAGCCTTTTCATCTCCCAGACAATATGCTCAGGGGGTCTTAACCTGATCTTTTTCCCCTTTATCAAAGGATCAGCGCAATAAATACATCTTTGATTGCATCCCCTTTTAGTTTCTATATTTCCCATTCCTCCTTCTCGAAAGTATCGCTCATTATCTATAAAATCCCTGCTTTGTAGAGGAAGTTCCTTAAGATCAAGGTCAGAAAGAGGATTACTGATGAACCCATGAGTATCTTTATGTATAAGTCCGGGAATATCTTTTATATCCTTATCCATTACCATTCGCTGGATTAAAAGAGGAAAAGATTCCTCACAGTCGCCAATCATCCCTAAGTTTACATCACAGTAGGTTAAAATCTTTTGGGACATAAGGGAGAAACCACACCCTCCTAAAATAAGAGGAGCAGAGGTTCTTTTTTTAATCTCATCTACTATCTTTTTTATCTTAGGTAGAAAAAATTCTCCACTCACATAAAAACAGTCATCAGTATTTCTAATGGTAATTCCCACAACTCTGGGCTCATTTTTTGTAAAGTAGTTTTCTATTTGGGCAAGGGGTTGAGGAGAAAAACAGAGATCAAGGATGTCCACCTTGAAACCTCTTTTATCAAGGGATTGGGCAAGATAGTCAAAACCAAGAGGTGAGATGGGCGGCTTCATTAAATTAGTATTTACCAGAGTAGAAAGAGGGGAAGACATTTTTCACCTCCAAAAGAATTAATCCACTATTTCCTCATTTTCTTTTGACCACGCAGGCTGATTTATAGCAAAGTATTTAAGGGCAAAAAGAGAAGTGTTCTCAATGAATTGCTTTGAGTTTGAGGGTATGTAAATTATCTGCCCTTGATGCATTTTTATAGGCACCTCATCAATGTACAGGATTCCTTCTCCTTCAAGAATATAATATACCTCTGCATTTTTCATTCTGTGTGATTGAACCTTTTCCCCTGGTTCAAGGATTACATAAGCAATGCTGTAATCAACAGCTAATTCTTTATCAGTTCTCTTCGGATGAAAGAACTCGCAGATGGATGCACCTAAAGAACGAACGTATTCGCACTCTTTAATATCCCTGATAAAAATATAGTTACCTATATAGAATCCTGAACCAACAAGATATGTTTGATTGCTATACGCAGCCTTTTTAATAAATGTATATTTTATCGATGGTTTAGTTTCATCTGGCTTTGGCCACTCATAATCAATCCATCCCTCCCCTACCCTGCTTTTTGCAATGTCTATGAACATTCTGCCAATTGGTTTGCCATTAAAATCTTTGAGGTCACTCATATCTTTACTTTCCCCACTGATATCCGGTGGATACACAACGCGAATGCCATCAGTTCGCCAGATAAAGATATAAAAGTCATCATGAAACCATTTGCTACTCTTTTGGCGAAATTCAGGAAAAATCGATTCTCCTTTTTCCTCTACAAGATTTACAGCTTCATTTACCAGAAAGACAATTTTTTCTTTCTGAGACGTCAGTTCAGTCTTTTCTTCATTTGACAGGACAATTCGTGGTGCACAAGTTACTACTGTTAAAAGGAAAACGACTAAGAGTATGCAGGAGTTCTTTTTCATAATTTCACCTGTCAATCTCTATTTATTTATGCATTGCTACGAACAAGAAAAAGTTTTTAGTTCAGAGTTAATATATAAATTTTACATATATTGTCAATTTCATCTTCTCCAAATATATTCTGGACTAAACTTACCACTCATTATGGCAAAAAGTTTATCACTTTTCTTCTGAATTTTTAAAATTTTGACAAAACGCTAAAAAAAGCTATAATACAACAAAATTTAGGCGATTTTAAACTATCATAATTCTAACCAGAGGCTCCCAATGAAAACAAATGTCCTGGTCATAAAAAAACTTATTCCCCAAAAAGATAACAGTGATAAGGTTTCTTGGATTATTGAGAGTCCCTCGAAGGTAGGCTGGCAACCTTAATATAAGACTTGGAATAGATTGTGCAGTCTTGGAATCTTTCGCTTCATTTAAACTAATCTCCTTAATCCCTTTCCCCATTGGGAGGGAAATCCGATTTCTCTACTCTTACAGACAAAATCATTTTTTCAAGGAGGCTATAGTATGAGTAAAACAGTAAGTTTTCTCTATCAACTTGCAAGAGCAGCAAATGATATAGAGAAACTTTCAAGTGGAAGCCCTAAAAGAATAGCAAGAAGAGCAAAGAATAAATATATCGGCAGAAAACTGGTAAGAAAGGTCTGGAAATTCCCTTTTTAAGGAGGAGTAAGATATGGCTAATGTCAAAAAAGAAAAATTTATAATTGACGGAAGAGGAGAAAAACAGGCGGTAATATTAGATATGAAGGACTACACCGAACTTCTTGAAGATTTATCTGATCTTCGCATCATGGCAGAGAGAAAGGATGAGCCGACTTCAACTCTGGAAGAAATAGAAGATCGACTCAAGGAACATGGACTCCTATAAAATTGAGATTAAAAGGTCCGCCGAAAGGGAAATATTTTCCCTGGATCACCAAATACTCCATCGTATTTGGCGAAAGATTATCCAACTTTCTGAAAACCCAAGACCATTAAGGACACGAAAGTTAACCGGTTACTGAGAAATGTTATCGGGTTAGAGTAGGAAAGTATAGAATTCTCTACCAAATTAAGGAGGAAAAGAGAGAAGTTGTGATTTATGCAGTGGGACATCGCCGAGATATATATCGTTAGGAGAAAAATCAATGAAGAAAGAAATTTTACCTCAAACTAAAATAGGAGAATTTTTATCTATGGGAGTGGAAATGGAGGAAGGGGAGATAGGCTTATATATTGCCTCTTCTGATGTTTCAGCAAGCTGTGCCTTCAGGTTTGATGAATGGGAAAGATTTGTGAAAGGGATAAATAAAGCTAATGAAGTATTAGATCTTACGTAACTCTACTAATTTCCCCGATTCTTCTCCTCCCTGTGAGTGGTGCAGCTATATTGATAAATTAGAAATACTGAGGTTAGGTTAGAATAATAGAGGAAAATAAGAATGTTAAAAGATAAATTAATAAAAAAAATTAACTTATTTCTCCAGAGTTACGGAGCTATTAAAATAGCAATCTTTGGCTCTTATGCAAAAGGTGAGGAAAGAATAGATAGTGACCTAGATATTCTTGTTGAATTCTCAGAAAGAAAAAGTCTTTTGGAGCTTGTTAAGATAGAAAGAGAGTTATCAGAATCATTAGGAATAAAAGTTGACCTATTGACAGAGAGATCGATAAGTCCCTATTTGATCGAGAGAGTCAAAGAGGAAATGGAGGTAATCTACAGATGAGAAAAGATAATTTAGTATATTTAAAGCATACCTTGGATGCTATATCCAGAATAGAAGAATATACGCATAACATATCTTACCAAATCTTTATCAAAAATAATTTACTTCAAGATGGCGTGATAAGGCAAATTGAAATAATAGGCGAAGCTACAAAAAGATTATCCAAAGAAATCAAGGAAAAATACTCAGAGATTCCATGGAAAGATGTAGCAGGAATGAGAGATAAATTGATACACGACTACTTTGGTGTAGATATAGGTGCTGTTTGGGATACGATTAAAAAAGATATTCCTTTTTTAAGAAACTACATTAAAAGAATCGCTTCATCTTTAAAGGAATAAGAAAATAAAAAGGAATAAATAAAGCTAATGAGAAATTTAGGAAAATAAAACCCTATTAAACTAAACATATCGTACAAGGGAATAAAAGCGTGAAAACTAAAACTAAAGTGATGCATTTAGAAGAAGTAAAGAACATTTTGGAAGAGCATAAAGAAGAGATTAAACAAAAATACAAAATAAAAGAAATTGGTATATTTGGCTCCTTTACAAGGGGTGAGCAAAAAAAGAAAAGTGATATTGACATTCTTGTAAAATTTGAGGAAACGCCAGATCTGTTGAGATTTATTGAGATAGAAAGGTATATTTCAAGAATTTTGAAAAAGAAGGTAGATTTAGTCAGAAAAGAGGCCATACGCAAAGAATTAAAAGAAAGAATACTAAATGAGGTCATATTTTTATGAAGAGGAACTATAAACTTTTTATCCAAGATATACTTGATTGCATAACCAGCATAGAGAAGTTTGTGGAAAATATGAGTTTTAATGAATTTGTTCAGGATGATAGGACTTCAAGTGCAGTAGTGAGAAAGCTCGAAATAATAGGTGAAGCCACTAAAAATATACCAAAAGAGATAAGACAAAAACACAGGAATATGCCCTGGACTGATATGGCAAAAATGCGGGATAAAATTATCCATTTCTACTTTGGTGTTGATTATGAAATTGTTTGGAAAGTAATAAACGAAAGATTAGCAAAGTTAAAACCAAAAATAATTCAGATTCTAAAGGATCTATAAGAAAGTTATACAAAGAGTAAGACAACAAGTTTTCCCTATGAGTTTTTACCCATCACCTCTTCTGATGTCTCAGCAAGCTGTGCCTTTAAGTTTTATGAATGGGGAAAATTTGTGAAAGGGATAAACAAGGCCTATGAGGAATTTAGGAAATAAAGAGCGAGGAGATCAAAATACTATGAAAAGAGTGCATTCGTGGAAAAAATCCGGCAGAAATTCAATCTGATAAGAAGGACAGTCCAGCGTGACCTATTGAAATTGGCTGATTTAGGTTTAATCAGGGTTGTTTCAAAGAGTAAAACAGACCCTACAAAATATTATGAATTACTGTGACATTTACTGTGACAAATGAAAGGATAAAATAATGGAGACCTTCAGGCAACTGGGAATTGAATTGAAGGAAGAGTAATAAAATGAAAATAAGAGGAAAAAGATGAGACAAATAAAAATAATAGTTGAAAAACATCCAGAGGGATACGTAGCATATCCCCTTGGATTAAAAGGTGTGGTGGTTGGAGAAGGTGATACCTATGAGGAAGCGCTCACAGATGTAAAATCTGCTATAAAATTTCACATAGAAACCTTTGGAAAAGAGGCTTTTGAAGCGGAAGAGATTATAGAGACTTTTGTTGCGGAAGTAGCAGTGTGACGAAATTTCCGAGAGATGCATCAAAACGTAAGGTCATAAAAACTTTTGAAAAACTGGAATTTAAAATTATAAGGGTGGGGAATCACATTTCAATGATTAGAGAGAATCCAGATGGCAGTAAAATGTCTTTGACTATGCCTAATCATGAAAAAATAAAAGGCTCTACCTTAAGGACTATTTGCAGACAAGCTAGAATACCGAGGGACGAGTTTCTTAAAACCTACGAGAAAGCATAAAGACACAACCTTGCTAACGGAGTGTATCTGGCTACGGCTGGCGCCTCCGCTATAAATACAATATTATCTACTTAGCTCCGTTAATCCTGAAATATGAATTTCAATATAATATGAGCGCTCACTCGAAGGAGTGTAAGGTTGAATTACAAATGGAAGAAAGGTAGATTACTAAGAAAAGGACAGGGTAAGGGCACTTACTATGTATTGCCTAAATAACTCTACTATGCACAAAAATACATGCGCGCTCGGAATAAATACATGTGCGCACGAAAATACATGTAATTGCACGAATAATAATGAAAAATATTAGACAAGGAAATATCATTAAAGGATTAAATTGGCCAGAACCTGTTGAAATCAAGCTTATTGAGGATACAGAAGGATATATTCATATTGTTGGCGTTACTACAATCTCCCAATCCCATATTGACCAACTTATCTCTAAAGAGGAGTTTTTAAAGCTTTGTATAGTTGGGACAGAAATTACCTGCTCAGAGGACCCAGGAAAAGTTTTTTTAGCTCTTGAGGCAACTCGTTACCGTTTTGCATCTTTATATGACCCTCTTTTAGCAATGAACACATCAAAAATAGATCCCCTACCCCATCAAATTGAAGCTATTTATGGGTATGTATTAAAACTTCCCCGAATTCGTTTTTTAATAGCTGATGATCCTGGAGCAGGAAAAACAATTATGGCTGGGCTTATTATTAAAGAGTTAAAACTTCGCAGTCTCATAAAAAGAGTTTTAATAGTAACTCCTGGACATCTTAAAGATCAATGGAGAAGAGAATTAGCTGAAAAATTTGAAGAAAAATTCTTCGTGATTAATAGATGGCTCTTAGACGCTCTTTACGGAGAGAATATATGGTTAAGAGAAAACCAGATAATTACCTCGATTGATTTTATTAAAAAAGATGATGTTCTTCCCTCCATTTCTGCTGCTCACTTTGACCTTATCATTGTTGATGAAGCACATAAGATGAGTGCTTACCGTTATGGTAACAGGGTAGAAAAGACGATTCGTTATAAGCTGGGAGAGATACTTTCAAGGAAAACAGACCATTTATTGTTCTTAACGGCAACACCCCATAAGGGAGACCCTGAAAACTTTAGACTTTTTTTAGACCTTCTTGAACCAGGTTTTTTTGCTACCACTGCTATGGTTCAAGAATCTATTAAAAACAAAGATAATCCTTTATTCATAAGACGTATCAAAGAAGATTTAAAAGATTTTGAAGGAAAACCTCTTTTTTTGCCCCGACATGTAGTAACTAAAACTTTTAACTTAGGCACAGCTTCCCCTGATGAAAAAAACCTTTACAATGAATTATCCAGATATGTTAATACACAGTATAATAAAGCTTTAACAAAAGATAAAAAAAGAAATGTTGCCTTTGCTTTAGTAATCTTGCAGCGCCGTTTAGCATCAAGCACTTATGCCTTGCTTGAATCATTGAAACGAAGAAAAAATAAACTGGATAATTTACTAAAAGGGGTGCAAGAAAAAGATAAATATAAGGAATATACTTTTGATTTTGATGTTGTTGAAGATTTAAGTGAAAAGGAAAGATGGGAAGAAGAAAAAATATGGGAAACCTTGAGTGTGGCTGAGAATAGAGAGGAGCTGGAAAAAGAAATTAAGATTATAGGCATCCTTATTAATCGTGCTAAAGATATAATTCAAAAAGAGGAGGAAATCAAATTAAGAGAACTTAAAAAATCACTAAAAGAATTAGAGCAAAAATATACAGAGCAAAAAGATAAAAAGATTATTATTTTTACTGAGTCACGAGATACTCTGGAATATCTTGAAAGAAAAATTAAAGATAGGGGCTATACAGTTAATGTTATTCATGGTGGAATGAAACTGGAGGATAGAATAAATGCAGAAAAAATATTCAAAAATGAAACTCAAATCTTAGTAGCAACAGAAGCAGCAGGAGAAGGTATAAATCTTCAGTTTTGCCATCTGATGGTAAATTATGATATACCCTGGAATCCTAATCGACTTGAGCAAAGAATGGGAAGGATTCATCGTTATGGTCAACAAAGGGAAGTTTATATCTTTAATCTTGTAGCAGAAGACACCCGAGAAGGAAAAGTTTTAAAAAGATTATTTGATAAACTGGAAGAAATTAAAAAAGCATTGGGAACAGATAAAGTATTTGATTGTCTGGGCGAGGTGCTTTATGATAAAAGTCTCTCGCAACTTCTACTGGAAGCTGCTGCTAATGCCAGAAATATTGATGAGATACTAAAAGATATAGTACCTGAAGTAGATGAGAGCTATATTTCTAAGGTTAAAGAAAATTTAGGAGAGAGTCTTGCTACACGCTACATTGATTATACTCGTATAAAAGAGATGGCACAGCAGGCACGAGAGCATCGTCTTATCCCTGAATATACAGAGAACTTTTTCAAAAAAGCTTTTATTAAAGCAGGTGGAAAATTCCATAATCTTAAAGATGAATTTTTAGCTATAAATGCTGTTCCTTATGAGTTAAGAAAAATCGCTCAGGATGATAACTTTAAAAAATCCTATGGACAGCTAATAAAAAGATATCCTAAAATAACTTTTGATAAAGAAATTGCCTTTAAAAATCCTGATGCAGAGTTTGTCTGCTTTGGTCATTCTCTTTTTGAAGCTGTAATGGCCTGGATAAAAATTAATTTATCAGATTCTTTAGTAAATGGGGCTACATTCACAGATCCTGATGCAAAGATGAATGGATACATTCTTTTCTATGAGGGAGAGATTAAGGATGGAACAGGTAGTGTAGCTGGGAAAAGACTCTTTAGCTTTTATGTAAATGATGATAAGGTAAGGCCAGTTTCTCCAGCCATTATTTGGGACCTTGAAGAAGAGCACCATTTAAATAATTCTACTGTTGATGTAGAATCTCTCAAAAATAAAACAGTTAAACTTGTTATTCAAGAGATTGAAAAGTATAAAGGGGAAACTTTAGAGGAGCGCAATAGACAGGCAAGCATTAAAAAGAAGTATGGCATAAAATCACTGGAGTATCTCATTGTAAAACTTGATGGTGATTTAATCTCGCTATATGCCCGTAAAGAACAAGGTGAAAATGTTAACCTTGCCATAAGAAACAAAGAAGAGAGAAAAAAAGAGTACGAAAGAGCATTAGACGAGTTAAAAGAAAAAATTGACAAGGAAAAAAGCCTTACCATGAGTATGCCTCGTTTTATCGGCATTATTAAAGTAAAACCAAAGGATACTATATACAAAGCAATGCAAAGCGATAAAGAAATAGAACAAATTGGTATGCAAATTGCTATGGAATATGAGAGAAAAAAGAAAAGAGTGCCTGAGGATGTATCTTTGGAGAATCTTGGGTTTGATATTCGCTCAAAAGATAAAAATGGCAATGTGCGCTATATTGAAGTGAAGGCAAGAAAAGAAAAAGGAGCGGTGGCATTAACTAAAAATGAATGGTTTAAAGCTACAAGATTCAAAGACGAGTATTATCTTTATGCTGTAATGAATGCTGCTAAGAATCCCGGGCTTTATATAATTCAGAACCCGGCAAAAAAATTAAAACCAGAAGAAAGAATAGAAGTGGTAAGGTATGTTATCCCCTTTGAAGAGCTAAAAGAAAAAGGGGAAATGAGAATATGAATAATAACAAACGCTTTATAGAAGAAACATTTCCAGTAAAAGAGGTAAGTTTTGAATCTGCCAGAGAAAAAAATATCCGCCATGGACATATCTCTACCCTTCATATCTGGTGGGCAAGACGCCCTCTTGCCTCATCAAGAGCTACCAATTATGCCTCACTTATTCCTCCCTCAGATAATATAGATGAGTGGAACAGAAAAAGGCAATTTATAATTAATTTCTCAAAATGGGAGAACTCTAATAATCAACAAATGATAAAGCAGGCAAGAGAGGATATTTTAAAGGCAAATGGTGGAAAGCCTCCCAAAGTGCTGGATCCCTTTGCCGGAGGTGGTGCTATACCCCTGGAGGCATTAAGGCTGGGATGTGAGGTTTATGCTAATGATTATAATCCTGTTGCCATTTTAATTTTAAAATGCACTCTTGAGTATCCACAAAAATATGGCATACCTGGTGAAATTGAAAGAGAAGTTGAAGAATTTGGTAAAAAATATAAGGAAAAAATTAAAGTTAAAAACAAACTCCTTGAAGACGTGAAAAAATGGGGCAACTGGGTTTTAGAGGAAGCAAAGAAAGAAATTAGGAGATTTTATCCTGAAGAAAGTGGCTCAATTCCTGTGGGATATATCTGGGCAAGGACAATTCCCTGTCAAAATCCTTCCTGTAATGCAAAGATTCCTTTAATGCGTCAATTTTGGCTGGCAAAAAAAGGTAAAAAGAAAGTGACACTTTTGCCCTTTATTGAAAGGGGAGAAGTAAGATTTAAAATAGTAGGTGATGGCTATGAGAAAATGCCGGAAAATTTTAACCCTGCTAATGGCACAGTATCACGGGCAATTGCCACCTGCTCTGTCTGTGGGGGAGTTATAAATGCCAAAACTACCCGAAAACTTTTTCAGGAAAAAAAAGCAGGGCAGAGGATGATAGCTGTTGCTTTGCATAATTCAAAAAGGAGAGGGAAATTTTATAGAATTGCCACCGAAAAGGATATGGAAATTTTCAGGGAAGCAGAGGAATATTTAAAGGGAAAAAGAGATAAATTAATGCGAAAATGGGGTATGGATCCGGTGCCGGATGAACCTACACCAGAAGGTAAAGGAAGAGGAGCTGAACGAGCTTTCTCAGTTAGAAATTACGGACTAAATGTCTGGGGTGACCTGTTTAATTCCAGGCAAAAATTAGCCTTAATTACCTTTGTGGAAAAGGTAAGAAAATCTTATGAAAAGATGTTAGAGCAAGGATACGAAGAAGAATATGCTAAGGCATTGGTGAGTTATTTGGGATTGGGAATGGATATGACAGCAGCTTTTTCAAATACTCTTGCGAGATGGGAAAATACCTCAGAGGCAATAAAACAGCTCTATTCAAGACAAGCGTTACCAATGCTTTGGGATTACGCTGAAGTTAGCCCATTTAGTAACTCTTCGGGTAGTTTTCAAACCGGCTGGAAATATTACTTTAAAGTGATTGAGCATTGTTCCCAAACTCACAATCTCCCCTCCACCATCACCCAATCTTCGGCTACCTCTCTTCCCTATCCTGATAATTTTTTTGATGCTGTTTTTACTGACCCACCATATTACGATAATGTGCCTTATTCCTATCTATCAGATTTTTTTTATGTCTGGCTGAAAAGAACTATTGGGAATTTGTATCCCGAACTTTTCTCAACACCGCTAACACCCAAAAGGAATGAAATTGTAGCTTATTCTAAGGGACCAGGGGGATTTGATGAAGGGAAGAAATTTTTTGAAGAAAAGCTCAAAGAATCCTTTCGGGAGATTCATCGTATTTTAAAGCCAAATGGGATAACTGTCATTGTTTATGCTCATAAATCAACTGAGGGCTGGGAAACACTTATTAATTCTTTGCTTGATTCTAACTTAATTATGAGTGGTGCCTGGCCTATTAATACAGAGATGAGGGCACGTTTACGAGCGCAAAAATCTGCCGCTCTCGCCTCCTCTATCTATATAGTTGCCCGTAAGATAAAGCGTCAGCCTACTGGTTTTTATAATGAGGTAAAGGAGGAGTTAAAAAAATATATGAATGCCAAGCTTCAAAGGCTCTGGGAGGAAGGTATTGGTGGAGCGGATTTTTTTATTGCCGCAATTGGCTCTGCTATTGAAGTTTTTGGTAAATATGAAAAAGTAATGGACTACGAGGGAAATGTAGTTCGTGCTGATAGATTGCTTTTAGATGTGCAAAAAATTGCCACAGATTATGCAGTTCACCAGATATTGCATAATGGTTTTTCTGGTGAGATTTCTGATTTAACCCGTTTTTATGTTCTTTATCGCTGGAACTATGGCATCTTAAAGGTACAATTTGATGAGGCACGCAAACTTGCGGCAAGTTTAAGTATTGACCTTGCAAAGGAGTGGAATAGAAAAGGATTTATTAAGAAGGAAAGAGAATTTATTAAGGCTTTAGGACCACAGGAGAGAAAGATTGAAGATTTAAAAAATCCGTCAGAGCTTATAGATGTTTTGCACAAAACTCTTTTACTCTGGGAAAAGAGTAAACGTGGTGAAATGGTAAGTTTGCTTAAAGAATCAGGCTATGGAAAAAAAGAGGCATTTTATCGTGTTGCCCAGGCAATATCTGAGACACTTTCTATTGAAAGTAAAGAGAAAAAACTTCTTGATGGATTCTTAGCCGGAAGAATTCGTCTCAAAGAGGAAATAAAGGAAGAACCAATCCAGAGGAGGTTATTTTAATGACACACTCATTGGAAAAAGCAATAAAGACTATCATCCAGATAGCTGACCCTGATAAAATTATTTTGTTTGGCTCCCATGCCAAAGAGGATTACCAACCAGGAAGTGATTATGATCTTCTTGTTTTAAAAAAAGGTATAAAAAAACAGCGAGCGTTAACCCAAAAGATATATTTAGGTTTTAAAAATATTGGAGCTCCCGTAGATGTAATTGTAGCTGATTTAAAAAGATATGAACAACTAAAAGGGGACTCCTACCTAATTTATAATGAGGTGGCTAAAAATGGAAAACTCGTCTATGAAAAATCTTGATAGAGCCAGAAAATGGTTGAAAAGAGCAAAAAGCAATATGGCTCGGGCAAAGATGGGCAAAATTTCACCTGAAATACTCTATGAGGATCTTTGTTTTGATGCCCAACAAGCTGCAGAAAAAGCTTTAAAATCACTCTGTATTGCTCATAAAATTTTGTTCCTCAAAACCCACGATATAGCATACTTAATTGAACTACTGGAGAAGGCAGACGTATTTGTTCCCGATTTGGTACAAAACGCTAAAATATTAACTGGTTATGCAGTTGAAACTCGCTATCCAGGAGATTACGAGCCAGTAGGAGAAAAAGAATATAGCGAAGCTATAGAGATTGCTGAGAAAGTTTTAAAGTGGGTAAATAGGAGCCTGGAGGTAAAAAAATGAAAGCTTTTCATACAATTGCTATACCTCATAAGGATATTTTGGAAGGTAGGCTCACTATGGATATTTTTGCTGCTGATCTATGGGAAGTCTATCAGAACAGAGGACCTGATGAGTATAAGGATAGAGATACTTTTTTTAGAAAAACTTATCTTACAGAGGGACTTAAGAACCTTCTCTCTATTGTAGAAAAGCGTTTAAAAGGAGAAGGAGGTGATCCGGTTATCCAGCTTCAAACTCCTTTTGGCGGAGGAAAAACCCATGCCTTAATTGCTATGTATCATAAATCCAGAGAATGGGAGGCTAATACGACCGTAATAGTTGGCACAGTGCTAAATAAAGAAGAAGTATTGTGGGAAGTTTTAGAAAAACAGTTAACTGGAAAAGTTGAAAGGCTCTCTGGGAAAGTAGCACCGGGCAGAGAATCTATTAGAAAACTACTTTTTGAAAATCAGCCCGTTCTTATTTTAATGGATGAGGTTTTACAGTATGTAACCAGAGCAGCAGGTGTTAAAGTAGGGGAAAACAATTTAGCTGCTCAAACCATTGCTTTTATGCAGGAGCTTATGGAGGCGGCAGGCACACTAAAAAAAGTTTGTGTGGTAGTAACTTTACCTTCAAGTATTACTGAACATTATGATGAAAGTGCAGAAAGACTCTATCAAAAGTTACAAAAAGTAGCTGGTAGAGTAGAAAAAATTTATACACCGGTGCAGGAAAATGAGATTAGCAGAATTATTAGAAAAAGGCTTTTTAGCAGTCTCAGCGAAAATGATGCAAGAGAAACTGTTGAAAATTTTATGGATTATGCAGAAAAAGAGGGAATACTTCCTCTGGAATTAGACGCAAGCAAATATAGAGATAGATTTCTTGATTCCTATCCCTTTATGCCCGAAGTAATAGATGTATTATATCAACGGTGGGGAAGTTTTCCAACTTTTCAAAGAACTCGCGGAGTTCTAAGGCTTCTCTCTTTGATTGTGTATTCCTTAATAGGAACAAATAAAGCCTATATTAGTTTGGCAGATTTTAATCTTGCTAATCAGGAGATAAGACAGGAGCTCATAAAGCATATCGGGCAAGAATACAATGGTATTATAGATATTGATATTACAGGTGTAAATGCTAATTCTAAAAAAGTAGATGTATCACTGGGCAAAGCCTACCAGGGACTAAATCTGGGCACTCGTGCTACTACTACTATATTTCTTTATTCTTTTTCTGGGGGGCAGGAACACGGATTAACAATGAATGAAATTAAACGTTCTGCTACTACTTCAGGAAACCCTGCAGGAGTTGTGGCAGAGGCTGCTGAGCAATTAAGGAGTAAATTATTTTATCTACAAAACATTGATGATAAATACTTTTTTAGCAATCAACCAAATTTAAACCGTATTTTGCTCACCAAGATGGAAAATGTTAAGGAAAATGAACTTGTTAGCCTGGAACAGAAACTTTTAAAAAAAAGCATTAAAGGTGATAAATTAAAAGTCTTTATCTGGGAGGAGGATTCAGGAAATATTCCTGAATCTAAGAATCTTAAACTGGTAATTTTAAAAAAAGAAAATAAAGAGCTAATGAATAACATTTTAAAAACTAAAGGGAAAATACCCCGAGTTTACAGAAATACCTTATTTTTTCTCTATCCACTGGAATCTGAAAGAATTTCTTTTGCTAATATATTAAAACAAAAAATTGCCTATGAGTATATTGAAAGAGATATAAATCTTAGACTTTCTGATGAGCAGAAAAAAGAGGTTAAAAAGCAGTTAAAAAGAATAGAATCAGAATTAAAAGAATTTTTAAGAAGATTATATAGAATGCTTGCTATCCCTAACAAAGATGGATTAAAATCTATTGATTTAGGAATACCTACCTATGGTGAGGAAAAGGAACTTGATGAGGAAATTTATGAGAAACTGCGCTCTGATGGGGAAATACTGGAAAAAATTGCTCCTTTAGTTATTAAAGAAAGATATTTTGTTAATAGAGATTATATTTCAACCCAGCAGCTATATCAATCTTTTCTTGCAACTCCTGGAGAGACAAGAGTAACAAATATGGAAGTTGTAGGGCAGACAATTATAGAGGGTGTGAATGCAGGGCTTTTTGGATTGGGTGAGATTAAGGATGATAAACCAGTCTGTCGTTATTTCAAGGAGCAGTCCTCTGTTGCCTTCTCTGGTAATGAGATTATTATTAGTGAAGAAATATCTCAGAAACAAAAGGAAAAAGAGGAAAAGAGGAAGGAGCCTGGTGGATATCCACCACCAAAACCAGGAGTTTTATCTGAAATTGGCGAGAAAAAGGATAAGGAAAAATCAGGGCGTGAGATAAAAACCAAAGATAAAGTACAACTAAAATTTCAAGTGCCAAAGGGAAAAGTTGCCAGTATTATGGGAGCAATGAACCTGTTGCAAAGTAAATTTGAAACCTTAGAGATAGAGCTTATTGCTAAAGATGGGGCTATCTCTGAGCAGGATTATGAAGATAAAATAATGGAGACCTTCAGGCAACTGGGAATTGAATTGAAGGAAGAGTAAAATGGAAATCAGGTCTTACAATACAACACTTATTTAATATACAAATTTTGCGAATAGATTTAGAGGATTAATAAAAGGAAGCTCATTAAATCTCTTCACTTTGGGGAGAGGGTATTAACGATGTAGCACAGACCTTTTAGGTCTGCAAGGACTGAAAGCTATTGGGAGGCTAAAGCCTCCCCTACCCAGGTGAAGAGTTTTACCAGTTTACCGAATCTGGGTTGAATAAGAACTTACTAGGAGAGATGTGAAAAACCTCCCCGGAGAAATGATGTTATCACCCCCTCCAAATTTTTTTTGAAGGGTAACTGAGAAATTTTATCCATAATTTGACTACTTTGGTAAAATTCATCCTGACAATTAGAAAATTTATCTCCCTATGTTTGATAATTAGAATAATTAGCCCTTAATTCTTAAAAATGAGGAGCTAAAGTGCTCATTTATCTATATACTTACTGCATTAGCTCCAACTATATCAAGAATTAGGCACTCCTCATCTTGCTCTTTGAAAATTTTCTTAAGGTTTACCCCAGCAGCGGTGAATAAGGCCTGAAGACGAGATTTTCTTTTTCCTTTGTATCTTGTTTTACGAAGACCATGAAAGATAAGCTCGCCTATCTTTCTCTATATGGGTGGACGTATCTTATTATAAATCTCTTTAAATCTTTTAGTTTTCTGTATCTTCCTTGCCTTTTGAAGATATTCCTCATAAGGGCCTATGCTAATGGTTCTTCCTGTATTTTTGGCATTGGTACACTCACCCTTTCTGGGACATGCATTGCAAACTTCTTTAGAGAAAACAAATGTCTTAGTAACCTCTCCCTCGGCATCTTTACTCTTGCGGCATTTCTCAGCAACCTTTCCTTCTGGGCACACTACTCTCTCTTCCTTAACATCTATATCAAACTCTTCTTTGTTCAGCTTTCCTGTATCTTTTAGTAGGGGAGCTTTGCTGATAAGCTCAATTCTTTTATCACTCATATTCTTTCGCATCTTCCCCGAGCCATAGGCACCATCTCCACATACAGATCTTGTTGTTACCCCAAACTCCTCCTTGGCCTCATCAATTAGTGGTTCTGTCATATCTCCATCAGGGCAGTTTCCAGGGGATACATCTATGTTAGTGATAATATCTGAATCTGCATCTTTGATGATATGGGTTTTGTATCCATTGAATTTGCCAGATCTTGATTTTCTGCCATGACGCATTTCAGGATCAGTAGTGGAGATAATACGGTCTTTGGCAACTCCCTTTTTTATCTTAGGTTTACCTTTCTTATCCTCCTCTATATCCTGAGAAACTATCCTGGCTAAAAGATTAGCGGCATCTTTTAGCTGATTATCTACATCTTCTTTATCAACATCAACATGTGATAAAACTTTTCTTACATCAGAAACAAGTAAGGAAAGTAGTTCTTGACGTTCTTTCTTATCATCCCAGTTAATTCTTGGTTTGGGATCACCTTTGCCATAGGCTTTTAAGGAAAGATCTGTCTTAGATTTTATCTTCTCATCCATGAGGGAAAGAACTTTCCGTATGCCATCTCTAAGAAGCTCGTAAGTATCCTTTACAGCTCCTGCTCCCAGCATAGGGGTAGAATCTATTACCTGATCTACTTCCTTTTTTAAAAGACCGGCCTCTCTTGCAAGTTGAAGGGTCTTTTTAAATACCATCTTATCTTTGTTGTTTACCAAAAGACGAGCTCGAAAGTAGACTAATAAAGAGCGGTCAAAACCTTCATAGTCTATTGGAACATCTAAGGCGTACTTCCATGCTATGTTTAACCGCACCATCTCAAGGACTTCTCTATCAGAGAGTCCCTCATAATTTTGCAAGATAAGAACTTTAGTAAGTCTTGCTGGAGGCACAGAGGGTCTACCATTATCCAGACAGTATATATCAGCAAAGTCATCATCGGTTATTATTTTGTCAGCAAGGTCATGCATTTTTGCATAAAAACTGTTTTTATCAATAAGATGAGAACAAGCGAAGTCGGTATCAAAAAAGGAGGTTTGCCTGTCTTCTTTTCCTAACATTTTATCTCCTTATCATAAGTATTTTTTAACTTCAAAATCGCTTCTATTATACTATGGATAA
>JAUWZM010000021.1 GCA_030615365.1 Candidatus Aerophobota bacterium
ACTAAATTAGTATATTCAGGGAATACTAAATTTAAAAGAGCGTAAGCCTTTCTTAAATAGTCTTTCTTGTTTTTCTTAAGGTAATGATGCAGTCTTACCAATTCCCGAAGAACTTGAACTTCATCTTTTGGAACATAGGAAACTAAGGCTTCTTTTGAGCGAAGGAGCCCAGCTATTACCAGGGAGTCGACCTTGTCGGTCTTTGCTTTTTTAGAGAGTACCTGGTGATATTTTCTCGTTTGATAGGGATTGAGAATGATAACTTTGTATCCTTTTAAGAAGGAATAAAGATTCTCCCACAGGTTTCCTGTAGCCTCAATCCCTATCACAACCTTATCTTTTTCAAGTTTTAAGGAAGAGATTTTATTTACCAGTTTTTGCATCCCTTCACGATTACAAGGATAAGTGAAGGACTTGGTGATAGCTTCGCCTTCTTCATCCAAGATCGAGACCGTGAATGACTTCTTTGAAATATCAATACCTATGTAATACATAAAGACCCCCTTAAATTTTTACTTTGGAAGAAAGCAGGCTTCCTTTTCTTATCGAGCACATAGCCTGGAGAATGTAATAAACGATGCCTTGTTTTAGGCTCGTAACATACTCAATAAATGTTTACGCTCGAAGAGATAGAGGAAGGGGCAGTCTTAGGGCAAATGGTCCATCTTTGTAAAAAGAGGCCATAAGGAGAAGGCAAGCCCTCTTCCTGTTTTCTCCAAAAGTTTTTTTAAAGAACTAATTAAACTTTAATTCTGAAACTATAGAAAGTCAAATAACAATCTTCACCTATAGTGAAGATTATACCAGGAGTTAGGAATGAAAGCTGTCGTTACTGGAGGATCAGGATTTATTGGCGCGCATGTGGTTGATAAGCTCATAGAAAAAGGGTATGAGGTAACTGTCATTGATAAAAAGAAACCTCACCGGGGTGATATTAAATTTGAGAATTTCGATCTTCTTGATTTTAATAATTTGAATAGAGCCTTTAAGGGCATAGATTATGTATTTCATCTTGCAGCTATGTCTAATGTGAATAATGTTTTTAAGGATCCTATTTACAGTGTAGAGATGAATATAACCGGAACTATCAAAGTTCTTGAGGCAGCCCGTCAAAATAAAGTAGAACGGGTAATCTTTGCCAGTACAGTTTGGGTTTATGGAGCCTCCAGAGAAGAAGAGGTAAACGAAAATTGTGGATTCTATCCCCCAGGAGCAGGGCACATTTATACCTCCACTAAGATTGCCTCAGAGTTTCTTTGCTTTGATTATTACAAGCTCTATGGCCAGTTTTTCACTATTCTGCGTTATGGGATTCCCTATGGACCCCGGGCAAGAGCGGGGACAGTTATTCCTATATTTGTGGAGAAAGCTTTTAAAGGGGAGCCAATTGTAATTACGGGTGATGGGAGCCAGTATCGGAATTTCGTTTATGTGGAAGACCTTGCTCAAGCTCACATTTTAGCTTTAAGTTCAGTGGCAGAAAATTCAGTTTACAATCTTGGAGGGAAGAGAAGAATAACTATTAAAGAGATTGCTGAAACTGTTCAGAAGTTGATCAGCAATAATGTAGAGATAAGATACAAAGAGGCAAGGCCGGGTGATTATAAAGGTAAGATCGTCAATAGCGATAAGGCTAAGAGAGAGTTAGACTGGGAGCCTCAGGTTGATTTTGAGGAAGGAATGAGACGGTATATCCAGTGGCATAGAGAAACGAGAAATATAGGAGAATAATTCTTCATTAAGATTGAAATGCGTATCCTTTTTTTTACTCACGGTGGTAGTAGCCATGATAGCCGATTTTTAACTAAATTCGTGCAAAAAGGTTACAAGGTTTGTTACGTTTATTTGTCACCCCAAGGGAAAAAGTACGAAGTAGAAAAAACAGAATCTCATTGTCTGGGGTGTGACTTTAGTCAAATTGAGAGTATCATGGAAGGAGCAATTAATGGAATCAAGCTATATCATCCATTCAAGAGAATCCTCCGTAGTTTTAATCCAGATATTCTTCATGCCGGTTGGGTTCAGACTGCTGGTCTAATGGCAGCAGCAACAGGATATCATCCCTTCCTATTAATGCCCTGGGGTTCGGATATTCTGGTTTCTCCCCAAAAATCTTTCATTCAGCGAAAAATTGCTCAATATGTAACAAAGCGAGCTGATATGATAGCCTGTGATGCCGAGGAGGTTAAAAAGAGGATTATAGAGATAGCAGATTATCCAGAAGATAAGATTGTTACTTTTCCCTGGGGAATTGATCTTAAGATATTCCATCCTTCCAGAGAAAATCGGCTTAGAGTTCGTCAAAAATTGGGTTGGTCAGATAAAAAGATACTTGTAATGACACGAACTTTCCTTCCGGTTTACGGAATAGAATATTTTCTCAGAGCTATCCCTGAAATAGTGGAAAAGTTTCCTCAGACTAAAGTCTTAGTTAGCGGGAGTGGACCGCTTGAAGGTTTTTTGCACGGAATAGTGAAGGAGTTAAAAATAAGTGATGAGGTACTGTTTTTGGGTCAAATTCCTAACGCAGACCTCGTTCAGTACCTAAATGCAGCTGATATATATGTGAGTAGTTCTCTAAGTGATGGTACCTCTCTTTCTCTTCTGGAGGCCATGGCCTGTGCTTTACCGGTGGTTGTTAGCGATGTTCCGGCAATTTTGGAATGGATCCAGGACGGCGTGAATGGTTTAGTTGTTCCTCGAAAAAACACTACCCAACTGGTAGAAAAAATATCTTATCTGTTGCAAGATGAAGGTTTGGCCCATAAAATGGGTAAGAAAAATTTTGAGATAGCTCAGGAACGGGCAAACTGGGATAAAAATTTTAAAAGATTGGAAGAGATGTATGCAACTTTAGCAAGAGGTAAATAACATTGGAAATTTTTAGTCATACACTAAAATTGTGATAGTACATAGAAATGCTAAACCGGATAAGAAAATCGTAGTGCACTAAAACCGCCCAATAAATTGGGCAACTACAATTCGCCCATGTAGCTTGCCGATTTATCGGTGCATTAGATTCACCCATGAATGGGCATGCTACAAACCGCCTGATAAATGGGGCAACTACAAACCGCCCATGAATCAGGCAACTACAATTCGCCCATGGGTGGGCACGCTACAAACCGCCTGATAAATCAGGCAGCTACAATTGACAGAGAAAAGAAGAATTTTAGAAAAGCTAAACTATTATGTTGATTCTTTAAAGCTCAGGGGATTGCTATGAGAATTGCAACAATTAAGGGAGAGATAGATTTATGAGAATCAGTTTTGTATTTTGTCCATTGTATGGAGAGGGAGGTTTTAATAGTTTTGGTAAAACACACTGGACCAGCCAGATTGATCCTGGTTTGTGTTCTATTGGTGCGTATGCTAAAAGTAAAGGATATGAGAGCATTGAGTTAATTGATCTAAGAAAACTAAAGGGATGGGACCATTTTAAAGAAGTGATTCAGGAAAAGAACGTAGATGTTGCTGGTTTGACTATGATGAGCTGTGATTTTAACAATGTAAACAGGGCTGCGAGCATTATAAAGGAGGTAAATAAGAAGACCATCGTAGTAGTTGGTGGTGTTCACCCTACAGTGGCAACAAAAGAGGTAGCAGCGAATAAAGATATAGATTATATTGTTGTTGGGGAAGGTGAAATAAGTTTTGTTAATCTTTTGAATGACATACAGAATAATAAAAAATCGGAAAGGATACTATCCGGTATTAAGCCAGATCTTAATGCTCTTCCTTTTGAGGACCGCGAGTTGTTTGACTATCAAACTGTCACAAAATTCGTTTCCGGTTTTCCTGGTATTTTTAAACCACCCAGTGTGACAATGATAGCAAGTAGGGGTTGCCCTTATGATTGTACTTTTTGTGCTCCGCATGCAAAGATAATGTTTGGCAATAAAGTAAGGTATAGAAGTGTTGATAATGTGATGGAAGAATTAAAAATTCTTCGGGAAAAATACCACTTTAATAGTCTTTTCTTTTGGGATTACTCTGTTACATTGAATGAAAAATGGTTGTGGGAGTTCTGTGAAAAATATGAGAGGAATGGTTTTAAGGCCCATATTTCTGCAAACAGCCGAGTCGATGCTATTTGTCGCAATGAAAAAGCCATGGAGAGACTAAGCGAGATAGGTTTAAGGATGCTGCATATAGGCTATGAAAGTGGAAGTCAAAGAGTCTTAGATTTTATGAAAAAGGGAATTACCGTTGAGCAATCTATAAAGGCTACAGAAATATGCAAAAAGTATCACATTTTAGTTCGGGGACTATTTATGTTGGGGCTGCCTACCGAAACGAAAGAGGAGGCACGAGAAACTTTAGGTTTAATAAAAAAGATAAACCCGAATATTTATTCGTTTTCCTATTTTACGCCTTGTCCCGGAAGTTCCCTCTGGGATTATTGCCAGGAAAGAAATCTGAACTTAATGAAAAGCTATGATGAACTGGCAGATTATGGACCATCTAAGCCTAAAATTAAAGGGGTAGACTATGAGTACCTGAGGGGTATAGTAGAGGAAGCCTTTAGTCTGAAATTTAAGAGCAGATTAATTGGTAAAATTATGAGATACGTCTATGTGAAAACAAAAAGAGGAAAGATAAGGTATCTATTCATTTGGCTATATTCTAAGTGGGTTACTTTCACGGGGAAGCGTTAATATGAAGATTGTATCCATTATAGGAGCACGGCCACAGTTTATCAAAGCAGCTCTGGTCTCAAGAAGATTGCGAGAAGAGGGAATTAAGGAAATCCTGGTTCATACGGGACAACATTACAATTTTAATATGTCAGATATATTCTTTCAGGAGCTAAAGCTGGCCACGCCTGATTATCATCTTGGCATAGGCTCTGGCACTCATAGTGAACAAACAGGTAAGATGATTATAGAGATAGAAAAAGTACTCTTCCAGGAAAAACCCGATGTCGTCTTAGTATATGGGGATACAAATACAACGCTCGCCGGAGCTTTAGCTGCTGTCAAACTTCACATACCTGTTGCTCACGTAGAGGCAGGTTTACGGAGTTATAACAAAAGGATGCCCGAGGAGGTAAACAGAGTTTTAACAGATCATTGTTCAGATATTCTTTTTGCCCCAACAGATACTGCAGTAGAGAACTTAAAGAAAGAAGGCATAGTAAAAGGTGTGTACAGGGTAGGGGATGTAATGTTTGATATAGCGCTGGAAGTTAAAAATAGAATTGATGATGAAAAAATACTTACAAAATATAGTCTTAAACCCGGGAATTTTATCCTGGTTACAATCCATAGAGCAGAAAATACAGATAGTAAAGAAAACTTAGAAAGCATCTGGAAGGCATTAAGAGATATTGCAAACTCAGGTATAAAAACTTTCTTTCCCATTCATCCCAGAACAAAAAGGGCATTGGACAATTATGGTTTGATAGACGGGGAAGTTCCAAAAAATTTGATTATTGTGCAACCAGTTTCCTACTTTGAAATGATTGCGCTTGAAAGTAATGCAAAGCTTATAATTACAGATTCCGGAGGTGTACAGAAAGAAGGATATTTTTTCAAAACACCTTGCATTATTCCCAGGAACGAAACCGAATGGGTTGAGCTTGTTGAAATTGGGTGGAATGAAGTCGTAGGAAACAAAGAAGAAGATATTGTAGAGGGGACTATAAAAACATATAGTGAAGATGTGAATGATAAAAAATGGATTGATTTTTATGGTGGTGGAAGGGCGGGTGATAGAATCGTAGAAATTATAGGAAGGATTAAGAATTGTGAGTAAATGGAGGTGAGGAAATGAAATATACTGTTATTCTGGAAAGAGGAAGGGAATCTGGATATGTGGCTTTTTGTCCAACCTTGCGTGGTTGTATCGCACAAGGCTCAACGCGGGAGGAAGCTTTAAAGAATTTAAAAGAAGCTGCATCTGATTACATTGAATGTTTAATTGAAGATGGTATTCCTGTGCCTCAAGAGGTAGACAAAGAGATTTTAGAGATGAAGGTCATAGCGCATTGAAATTGCCACGTGGCTTATCAGGTAGAAAAGTGGTCAATACCTTAAAAAGAGCAGGATTTTATATTCGGCGCCAAAAATCTTCTCATGTGATTATGAGACGTAATAAACCCTTTGCGCAAGTAGTGGTTCCACTTCATAAATCAATAGATACAGGCACATTAGATGTAATTCTCGAGGGTGGGGGGTTAACAGTTGAAATGACTTTATTAAGTTGTTGTGATATCGAAACATATCAAAGTAGCACTGTTATTGCAAGCGAACGAAATGAGAAGATAGTATTCATTTTATGAAGAAAAATGAAATAGAACTTATAGAAAATTGGCTGTTGTTGGTAGTAAAAAAGAAAATATAATAGAAGAAATTATAAAAGACTTATAATGAAAATACAAGTAATAAAAAATGGATTGATTTTTATGGTGGTGGAAGGGCAAGCGAAAGGATTGTGGAGGTGCTGAGGAATTATGGAGGATAATAATGTACCCATAGTTTCCATCATCATACCCTGCCGAAATGAGGAAAAGTTTATTGATAAATGCCTTGATTCTATCATTAGCCAGAATTATTCCAGAGGTAGGCTCGAAATTTTAGTTGTGGATGGAAGAAGTGAGGATGAAACGAGAAAAATTGTAGCGGAGTACACTTCAAAATATCAATTCATAAAACTTTTGGATAATTCTGCTAAAATAACCCCCGTGGCAATGAATATAGGCATAAGGAAGGCAAGAGGAGATGTCATAATATTGGTGAATGCCCATAGTATCCTGGATAGAAATTTTCTGAGATATAGCATAGAGTATCTTGTAAAGACTGGAGCTGACGCTGTTGGAGGAACATTACGCACAGTAAATGATAACTACTCTATCATTGCACAAGCTATTCCTTTGGCAGCCGATTCAGTATTTGGTACTGGTGGGAGAAGATATAGAAGCAGGACAAAAGAAGGATGGGTAAAGGATACCTTACCTTATTGTGCTTATCATAAAGAAATTTTTAAAGAGATTGGGTTAATTGATGAAGAATTAATTAGAACCCAGGATGCTGAATTTAATTACAGGATTTTAAGACATGGCGGAAAAATTTATTATACTCCTAAGATTAAATCATCTTTACACATAAGGCCTACTTTAAAAAAGCTGTGCAAACAACACTTTCAATATGGCTATCTGAGAGCATCACTCACTCAAAAGATTGGTATACTCTTAACCTGGAGGCAAGTAATCCCAGGAGCATTCATTGGAAGCTTAGCTATCTCACTTATTCTCGCAATAATTTACAGACCCTTTTTATGGCTCTTTCTCTTTATAATAGGTTCTTATATAATTGCCAATCTGGTGTTTTCTCTAAGGATCTCTTTGAAAGAAGGGCTCAGGTATTTCACTGTTCTTCCACTCACTTTTGCAACTTTGCATTTTAGTTACGGGATAGGCTATTTAAAGGGTGTGTGGGATTTTATGATACTTAAAAGGCATACAACGAAGAAGATTAAGGATATGCCTCTTACAAGGTAGCCCGGTAGTCTATTAGTCCCATAGTCTTATAGTCTGGTAGTCCATAATAGCTCTAAATAGCTCTTAGCTCATGGCTCTTAGCTCTTAGCAAGTTCAAATTCAAATGCAAATGCAAGATAGTTCATAGCAAGTTCAATTCAGATTCAAAATAGTCTACTTCGAGATTGCTTTGACTTCCACAGGCAAGATGCCTGTGCCACCACATGCTTTGGCATAATGCCCGTCTTGAATAATTTGCAGAAAAATTGACATAGGAAAAAAGGATAGCTATACTTAATATAAATATTTCTTTACCTTAAAAGCTTGGGATAAATACTATAAAAATGGCTAAAAGAAAAAACTTATCTAAAAAGGGACAGAATCCCCAAACTTCAGGGAAACCTAAAGCTAAAAGTGGGTCTGCCATCCAGCCCAGAGAAAGCAAAGTGCCCTCAGTTGAAAAAGTAGCTTCAGCTTCTCCTCGTATACCCATCATCAACAGGGTAATGGAGATAGGGATTATTCTGGTTGCTGTGGGAACTCCTCTCCTTTTTTCTATCTGGTCAAAGAATAACTTTCTTTTGCCCAAAGAGACCTATGCTGAGAGTATTCTCATAGTTCTTTTTGGTGTTTACCTCATTAGGGCTGTGCAGGATGGGAAGTTTCACCTGGTTAAATCAGATCTTTGGTATCCTTTAGCAGCTTTTGCCGGTATTACTCTTTTATCTATTGTTAACTCAGTATCTTTTTATCTAAGCCTTCTTGACCTTGCCGACTTTTTAGCTTATTTTTTTGTTTTGTTTTTAACAGTTAACTTTATCCGTACCCATACTCAGCGCAATCGTATCTTCTGGGCTCTGGTGGCAGTATGTTTTATATCCTCAACCTATGCAGTATGCCAGTTTTACAATATTGAGTTTAAATTCTGGGCCAGGCAGGGAGGGAGGGGTAATATCTTCTCCACTTTTGGCAATCCTAACCGCTACTCAAGTTTTGTGGCGGCGGTAATCCCAGCGATGATTGGATACTTTCTTGCTACGCGGGGAGTGAGAAAGTACATCTTAGCATTTGTTATCCCTCTTACTTATATCGGGATAATGATGACTTTCACCCGTGGTTCTCTTTTGGGTCTTGCGGTATCATTATTTGTTATGCTGATTCTCCTTGTTCGTTTTTTCAAGCTCAGGTTTTTCAAAACTTATCTAAAAAGTTTTCTTTATCTTTTAGCTGTTTTTGCGATAATAACCGCTATTTTCTCTACAGAAAATCCCATAAATACCTCCCACCTCTCTGCTATAAAAAGAGCTGCCTCTGCCGCTGCCGGCCAGGAAAATTCTGTCCGTCAAAGATTTATGATCTGGCAGATATCTCTTCTTATGACAAAAGACCATCCCATTATCGGACAGGGAATTGGAACTTACAAGTATCATTACCTGGACTATCAGGGAAAATTCTTTGAGGATCCTGCCAATCAGGAAGAGCTCAAAAGGGCAGTTTGGGCAAGGGAGGCTCATAATGAGTATATGCAGATACTTGCCGAGACGGGTATCTTAGGATTTATTTTCTGGATGTGGCTACTTTTTACCTTTTTCAGAGGAAGATATCGCACCTTAAAACAAGAGGAAAATAATGCTCATCTTCTCACCCGTCTGGGGTTAACTATGGGTGCTCTGGTTATTTTAGTTCATGCAATAGTGAGCTTTCCCCTGCATATTGTTCCTAATGGAATCCTGCTTTTTCTTTTAATGGGTCTTGCCGCCTTTAGAGAACCGAAAGCAAAAATAAGCGCAACCTAAAGGTTGCGGCTACTTTTACTCCAGTCAGCTACAAAGAGAAGAGTCTGCCAGAACAAACGCAGGCTAAAGCCTGCGGCTACAAGAAGCAAAGTGAAAACAACGCAGCCTGAATCCTGTTTAGATGATATTACTATCTAACCTCACTTCCACATTAGTCAAGTCCAAAATTTTCTGTAAATTGATATCTCCTTGACAAAATATTTAATAATTTGTAGACTATCCTATAATAAATATTAAATTTGGAGTATTTAATTGGTTTTTATAAAGCGAAAGATTTTGTCTCGTATCATTCGGTTTTTAGATTATAAAGAAGCTATAGTTATTTATGGTGCAAGACAGGTTGGGAAAACTACAATAATGAAGATGCTTATCAATCAATTAAAAAATAATGGTATTCCTGAGAAAGCTTTATTTTATTTTGATTTAGAAGACCTTGACATGTTGAATTTATGTAATCAAGGCATTGATTCTTTAATTAGATATATAGATGCAAGAACCTCATATAAAAGAAAAATCTATGTTTTTATCGATGAAATACAATACATAGATAAAGCCTCAAGTTTTATAAAACTTATGGTTGATAATTATTCGGATCGATTTAAGCTAATTGTATCAGGTTCTTCTGTAATTGGCATTAAATCAAAAATTAAAAAGTCATTAGTTGGAAGAATTGTTACTTTTGAAGTTTTTGGTTTAGACTTTGAAGAATTTCTATGGTTTAAAAAGAAAAGATTTAATCTAAATAAGATTGCCGATGAAAAAACGGAGAAAGAACTAAGACAACTATTTGAGGAATTTGTAATTTTTGGTACTTATCCAAGGATTGCATTGATCTCTAAAATAGATGATAGAAAATATTATTTAAAAGAGCTTATCCAAACATACATTAAAAAGGATATTAAAGATATTGGGAGGATAAGAAATATTATAAAATTCAATAATTTTCTAAGGATTTTAGCGGACCAATCAGGGAATTTACTTAATATTGATGAGCTTGCATCAAGCGTTGGAATAGCAAGAGAGACTGTTTATGACTACCTTGTATTATTAGAAGGCACATACATTGCAAGAAGATTACCTCCCTTCTTTAGAAACTTAAGAAGTGAACTTACAAAAATGCCAAAGATATATTTTGAAGACAGCGGCGTTTTAAATTATCTAAAATATAATGACATCGTAGAGAAGGTAAGTGGGCAGCTTTTTGAAAATAGCATATATACTGAGCTAAGAAAGATTGTTGATCCAGAAATATTAAGATATTGGAGAACTCAGTCAAAACAAGAAATAGATTTTATTATAGAATATAAAGGCTTACTATTTACCTTTGAAGTAAAAAAAATCTGCTCCAGACAGAAAATTACAAGTTTATTATATTTTTCTAAGAAATATCCAAATTCCAAAAGCTTTGTAATTACATTGGGAAAAAGAAAGGCAAAAGAAAATATATCAGTAATTTATCCTTGGGAAATCTATAATAAGTTGAGAAAGTAGATTCCGCATCAAACCTGCCACCCATTCCGCAAAAAGGTTTACCACTTTTTGGGGAAATAGCGGAATGGCTGACAATTTCCATCCAAAGATGCAAGTGCCTTTGCTAAGGCTATAAATACTTTCCTTAAAAATCCTACCTTAAGGGAAAGATACGGAAGGTATGCAAAAGAATAGGGTTAAAAAAGAATTTACCAGGGAGCTTATGGTAAAAAGGGTTCTTTAGATTTACCAGGAAATGCTGAAAAACAGAGAAAGGTAATTCCTCTTCTCGCTTTGTTGCAAAGTTGACCAATGGTTAGATAAAAATATAATAACTATGACAAAAATATAAATGGAGGTGGTTTTAAGTGAGAACTACAACGAAAGAGATTGATCCTGAAGACTACATTCTTTCTGTCCTTTCTTCAGAAGAGAGGCTAGATTCTGCCTTTAAGATTGCAAGAGAAGCGTTCAAAGAAACTAAATTAACCATTAAAGACATTGAGGATGCACTTGAGAGGATACGAAAAAAAGCTTATAAAGAGAAAAAATAAAGCTATCGTCGATACGGGCATTCTCATATCTGCATTTGCATTTTGTGGAATACCCAAATCCGCGGTAAAAAGGGTATTTTTTGAAATGGAAATTTATGTATCTCTTCAATTACTCAAAGAGTACAGAGATGTCCCTTTGGAACTTATGGCTGAAAATAAGATAAATCACACTCAACTAAAAGCTCTCATTTCGGGTATTGCTGCATTCGTATCCAAAGTTAAAGTCGTTATTCCTAAGAGAAAACTATTAATCTGTCGAGATGTTAAGGATAATATGCTTCTTGAATGTTGTTTGGCAGCAAAAGTAGACTTTTTAATTACAGGAGATAAGTATCTTCTTGACATTGACACTTCTAAATTTCCGATGGAACTTGCTGAGCTAAAAATTGTCACACCGAGAAAGTTCCTCGAATTAAATAACGAATTAGGAGAATAGGACTTGCCGGGAATCTTGGGGGTCAGGTCCTAATATTTGACATTTCTTCTTATAATAAGTTATTGGGAGGCTAAAGCCTTTCTCACCCAAACCCAAAGAAGGCACCAGATAGCTCACCTATCAATATTCCTTAGATTTAACTATATTTGTCCTTGACATAAAACTTAAATATGATATATTTATCCTTAAATAAAGGATAATTTTTACAGGATACAATAGAATGATTAGTAAAAGTAAACTAAAAGAAATAATCCTATCCAATGAAAATTTTATTCTCACCCAGATAAAAAGAATAGTAAAAAGAGAAAAAATTTATATAGCCGAAGATTTAAATAAAGTAGTAATATTTTATGGAGTGAGAAGAAGCGGTAAAACTTTTGTTTTATTTGATCTTTTTAAGAAAATGAGTAAGTGTTCTTTATATATTGATTTTGAGGATGAACGCCTTACAGATTTCCAGATGGAGGATTTTGAGAGAGTAAAAGAGGTAGCATTAGAACTCAAGCCACATCTTATAGATAAAAAAATGGTATTCTTATTGGATGAGATTCAAAATATAAAGGGATGGGAAAAATTCTGTAGAAGAGTGGTAGAACGAGAAAACATAAAGGTATATGTGAGCGGTTCTTCATCAAAGATAATGCCATTTGAGATATATACAGAACTAAGGGGACGCTCATGGGGTGTAGAAATATTCCCTTTTTCCTTTAGGGAATATTTGAAGGTAAAAAATATCAATACAAATGACAAAAGTTTGATTTATACTGCAAAAAAAGCCCTAATTAAAAATTACCTCCTGGATTATCTAAAATGGGGAGGGTTTCCTGAGACTACTTTTTTAAAATCGGAGTTTGAGAAGAAAAAGCTAATAAAGGAATATTTGAAGGCAATGTTCTTCAGAGATTTAGTTGAAAGATACAAAATAACTAACATAACACTTTTAGACTGTTTAGCCGATAAGTTGTTTTCTTCTTTCGCAATGAAATTTTCTCTGAGTTCTTTTTATAAACAATACAAAGATAAATTTCCATTTTCTAAAGATCTGCTTTTTAGATACTATAAACACTTTCTGCAGAGTATGTTGATATTTGAAGTAAGAAAGTTCACTGAATCAACTTATAAAAGGATGAGGAATCCTGCGAAGATATATCTTATAGATACTGGCTTGTGCAGGAGAGTAACCTCTGCTGATTCAGGAAGACTAATAGAAAATCTTGTCTTCTTGGAGTTGGAAAGAAGAGGTTATGAGATATTTTATTTTGAAAGAAAGGGAGAATGTGATTTTATAATAAAAACCCTAAAAGATAAATTTTTACCTATTCAAGTGAGCTTTGAGCTAACCAAAGAGAATAGAGAAAGAGAGATAAAAGGAATAATAGATGCCTGCAAACAGCTGGGGATAAATAAAGGAATAATAATTACCTACGATGAGGAAGAGAAGTTAAATAGGGAGGGCATTTATATTGAAATTTTGCCCATCTGGAAATGGCTATTAGATGAGGTAGTATAGAAAGGGGTCAGGTCTCAACATTTGACATTTCTTGCAATAATAAGCTATTAGCAGGCAAAATATTTATCCCCACCTTGTTTAATTCACCCTCAAAGGGGAGGAAAAAAGGAAATTAATATTGGCCTTCCCTATCCGAAGAAAAACCCAAGATTGCCACGCCTGCCCTTGACAGACTCGCAATGACAACCTGAGGGTTGCGGAGCCTGTGAGAACAAGCGCAGGCTAAAGCCTGCGGCTACAAGAAATAAAGCCAAAACAAAGCGCATCCTGAAGGGTGCGGCTACCTGAATGCGAAATCTGTGATCTTAAGATTAATCTTTTTGTTCCTCGCAAGGTATTCTAAAAGATTTAATAAGATGAGTTTTTCTGCAAAAGTTGACGTGTCAAATTATCAGGAATATAGTAAAATAACCTTACTAAAATAAAATGATTATTTACAAATAGTGAGGTAATATACTAAGTATTAAGTAGTCCTGTAGGCAAGTAGTCCGATAGTCGGGTAGTCAAACCCGAGATTGCTTTTTCGTCATTGCGAGCCTGTCAAGGGTAGGCGTGGCAATCTCAAAGCTTGTAGGGCCATTCTAGGCCTGTTTTTGAAATCGCCCTGATGTTTGACATAAGTTCCAGGCTCGTGATGAGTACCAACTTTTCTACTCAAATTTCCTTTGCAGGTAGTCGTTCACAGACCTTGACAAAGAGTAAAAACTGAATATACTTATTTGCAGAAATGCAGTAAAGCAGAAAACTAATATGAGGGGGTTTTTTGAGATGAAAAAAAGAGCAATTGTGTCAGAACGTGGAACTGTAACTATACCTGCAAATATCAGAAAAATGGCTAATCTTTATCCGGGAGATATAATTGAATTTGAAACAATTGAAAATGGGATCATCATAAGGCAATTGATTGTCGAGCCTCCTGGAGAAAGTTTTATGAGTGATGGTGAATGGGAGGAATTTGACAAATTAGTGAAAAAGCAACTTAAGAAAGAGGAGTATACCAGTTATACAGATCTTGAAAAGGCAAAAGAGCATTCCCGAAGATTAAAAGAATAAAATATGCAAATAAATTACTTAAACTCGTATGACAGATCATTTAAGAGATTAACTCCTTCTCAGCAAGAAAACTCAATTAAAGCTATGGATGTTCTAATTGAGTTTATTAAGAGGGGTAAAAAACTCCAAAAATTAGGCTTAAAGAAAGTTAGGAAAAATTATTGGGAGATAAGATTGGATGTTAAAAATAGAATAATCTTTGAGTTTAAAGGTAATATGATAAACATTACTTTTGTAGGTGATCATGCTGGAGTTAAAAGATTTTTGAGAGGTATAAGCTAAAAATAAACTCTGTCCTTAATAATTGCAGGTTTAGTTTAATTGCCATAGGGGATAAGGATAGTTATGCTAAATATAAATATTTTTTACCTCAAAAAGCTGGAATAAACACTATAAAAATGCCTAAAAAGAAAAACTCATCTAAAAAAGGGACAGAAACCCCAAACTTTAGGAAAATCTAAAGCTAAGAGTGGATCTGCCGCCCAGCCCGGAGAAGGTAGAAAACTCTCAACTATAAAGGGGTCAGGTCTCCACATGTGACAAATGCGCGAATGAGTAAATGCGTAGATGCGATAATGGGTAGATGAGTAGTTGTGATTAATGATCCATCCTCACTCCAATTCTTTCCCCTTAAGGGAGAGTGAATAAGGAGAAGATTAGGGAGGGGATATAAATCTTATCCGAAGGAATGAAAATAGCGGGAGGAAATTCACACAATTATGAGGGGGTGAAGAAAATGAACGCATTGATTTATCAGAAAAGAATTTTAGAGGAAATTAAAGATTTGCCAGAGGAGCAGATATCTAATCTTCTTAGAATCATTCGTATTTTTAAGAATTCTATCATACAACAAAGAAAGGAAGATTTAGAGTTGAAGAAGGAATTTAGAGAATGGGATAAACTCAGTGACGAGGCATTTGTTGATTTTGAAAGGAAATCATAGTGAAAATAGGTGATGTTTATCTTGTTGAAATTCCTGCTGTTGGTGGACATGAACAAGCGGGGGTGAGACCCGCGGTAATAGTTCAATCGGAAAAGAGGATAAATGAATTACCAACTGTCTCAATAGTCCCCTTAACTACAAAAATAAAGGCAATTACCTTCCCTTTTACTTTCCTAATAGAGCCTGATCAATCAAATAATCTTTCGTCATCTTCTGCCGCTCTGGTCTTCCAATTAAGAGCGATTGATAAAAGACGTTTGAAGCGGAAAATTGGGAAGTTAGAAAAGAGAATAATGCTTCGCATAAGACAAGTACTGAAGGAAATTATGGAGTTGAATACAAAAGGGGGAGAATGAGAGGGTCAGGTCTCAACATTTGACATTTATCTTAAATTAGCCCATAGCTAAGTGAGAGAAAAATATGGGAGAGGTGCAAGTAAAGGGGGATGTAAATAAAAGATCTAAAGACTATTAAAAAAAGAAGTGGGAGAATAAAATTATACTTCTGGCGTACTCAAAATAAGGCAGAAGTAGATTTTATATTAGAAGATGCGCAAAAACTATATCCTCTTGAGGTAAATAAAAGTGGTAAACCTACTCGTGCTCTTTATGCCTTTATGAATTACTATAAAAAAGATAAAGGCTATGTGGCTTATCCGAATAGTTTTTTAGAAAAAGGAAATATTTGCTTTATACCTGTATGGTGGGTAGCCTAATAAGAAGAAAAGTCTGTATTTTCTTTTGTGAATCAGAATGGGAAGACAGAGATTGTTGTTCCATCCAGGGATCAAGATGCCTGTGCTACTAACCTGCGCAAAACAATGCAACCCGAGGGTTGCGGCTACAAGAAGCAAAGTGAAAATAAGCGCGACCCGAATCTTGTTAGATATTATTACTATCTAACAGGTAAAAAGAATTAGTGGGAGATAATGAGAAATCAGGAAAATAAAATCCTCATTGCACAACCAGTTTCAGGAAAACTCACTTTGTTATTGTAGTGCAGGTCTTCAGACCTGCCAAATCAAGCAGACCTAAAGGTCTGCACTACATCATTAATACCCTTATTTTTTCCTGAAACTGGAGCATTGCAAAGTTGACCGAGAGGAAAGAAAAGATATAATAAATTTTAGCATGAAGTAAGCCTAAATTTGCAAAATTCTTATTTTGTGGAGTTTAACAGTGAAGCAACTTGACCAATTAAAAACATTAACTCAAGGAAAAAAAGATCTATTAATACGCTGCCGTGATGCCATTCGTAAAGTGGACTCAACTGCGCGAGTAATTCTTTATGGTTCTAGAGCCCGAAACCAAGAACAACCTGAGTCTGATTACGACCTCCTCGTTTTAGTTAATGGTTCTGTAAACCTTGAGAGAGAGGACACGTTTCGGCATCAATTATTCAACATTGAGATTGAAACAGGGTATGTTTTTACTGTTATTGTTTATAGTTACCAGGATTGGGATACCTTTGTTTATCGTGCAATGCCATTTTATCAAAACATTGAAAAGGATGGAGTGATCTTATAAAACAGGAAACCAAAACTTTAATCTTTTATCGGATGGAACGGGCTCGAGAAGCTATAAGTGAAGCTATCATTCTTTTGGAGTGAGGACATACCAATACTTTTGTTAATCGGCTTTATTACGCCTGTTTTTATGCAGTTTCTTCCCTGTTGCTTACAAAAGGGCTCTCATCTGCCAAACACAGTGGGGTGAGGGCACTTTTTCATCAGAACTTCGTTAAGTCGGGTATAATAAATATGGAATTGGGGCAATTATATGATCGCTTGTTTGATAACCGCCAAAAAGGTGATTATGCTGATTTGGTATGGTTTGATTCTGATGAAGTGCGTCCTTGGCTTGAGGAAACTAAAAAGTTTGTTGATGTTGTAGGGAAGTTGATGAAAGAGAAATCAGGAAGAGAGTATTGAGTAAAGAAATAGTTACTTTCTCCCCTGTAGTCATATTTATTTCTCCATCTAAATATTACATTTATTCATTACATAATATTATAATTGTTTTTGCTGTCGAGGAGACACCACTGCTAACATATGTCAAGCATAGAAAGGGGCCAGGTCTCAACATTTGACATTTCTTCCCATAATAAGCTATTGGGAGGCTAAATATTCACCCCCACCTTAAATCCTCCCCCCTCAATGGGAGGAAAAGAGAGAGTTGATATTGGTCTCTCCTACCCAAAGAAAAAATCTGAGATTGCCACGCCTGCCTTTTGGAAAGCTCGCAATGACAACCTGAGATTGCGGAGCTTGTTCGGTAATAAGCGCAGGTTCCACACAGGCAAGATGCCTGTGCCACCACATGCTTTGGCACAATGACAAATATAATCAGAGAGATTACAATCCTCAAGATGGTGGATTATTCGCAGTGTTCGGGCTCAATATCAAGAATCAGAGCAATTGATTTTTTTATAAGATGAATTTTATTGATTGAAATGTCTCCGATTTTTTCCATAAGTCTTTTATGGCTAAGGGCCCTGATCTGAAGACAGTCAACTGCTGATTTTTTCTGAAGCCCATTGGTTAAATTGGGTTCCAAAGAAACAAAAAATGGGTTTTTCTTCCACTGCGGGTTCCAGGCAGTTACGGGTACAACAATGGCAAATTTGAGATACTTGTGATGACCAGCGTTTAAGATAATTACCGGGCGTCTTTTCTTGATTTCATCACCAATGGTTGGATCAAGATTTACCCAATAGATTTCACCTTTTTTCAAAATCTTTCCCTTCTATGGATTCAAAAAGATTCTCATAGGATGTTTTGCCGATCATCTTCATAGCTTCCATCCTTTTTAGTTCCCGAAGTTTTTTGCAATCCTCTTTTACTTTAGTGTTGACAGCCTCACGAATATATTCACTTAGGCTTCTGTAGTGCAGATCCTTATGCATTTTCTTGATGAATTCATAATCCTTTTGGTCAATCTGAAACTTGGTTTGAATCATCATATTACTCCTCATATTTTTTAAGTATTATAAAAATATGGCCCTAATGTCAAGGGCAAAATTTGGGTACATTCTATGGGTCGTAAAAAAAGGGACGGTTCTATTTTGCTATATAAAACCCAGAGGTTCTTCAGGACTGGAATTTTTGGAAAAAGGATTTAGAAAAAGAGGGAGATATAGGGGAGAAAAAAATAAAATATATCCCCCTTTGGAAATACTTGTTTTTTGGTAAAATTTCGGTATCAGTTACAATAGCCCCCTATTTCTCCTTTCCGGTTTGTTCCTTGATTTCTCTGGCAATAAATTTTTGCAAATCAGCCAGGGGTTTGGAATCAGACACTCCTCCTACGGCTTTGATAGCGATATCCTGTACCTTTTGATAGGCAGCTTCCAACTGCTGGAGCAAGTTGGCAATTTGCCCACTTTGTTCTTTTGCTTTTTTCTCTAACACTTCAATCTTTGTCTGGAGAACATTTTGCTCCCCTTCAAATGCCTTCCTGAGCAAGGCTTCTTTACTTTCTGCTTCTGCCTGAAGTTTTCCCTGGATTTCTTTTATTGTCTTATTTACTGTTAACTCCATCTCCTTAGGGAAAGCATCTACTTTTTTTCGTAGCTGGTTAAATTCTTCTTCTTTCTGACTAATCGCTTTTTCCCGCTCTGCCAGCTCCCTTTCCACAGATTCCCTTTTAAGGCGAAGCTCTTTATCTAATTTTGCCTTCCCATCTTCAAATTTATCCTTTGCCAGCCGCTGTTCACGTTTAAAAGTATAAGCATACTCTTCCCGCTCCCGTTCCAGTTTTTTCTTCTCTTCAGTTCCCTGATTCTTAACCTCTATATCATGCATTGTCTTCTCGTCTCCCCACTTCCCTTGTGTACGTTGAATCTCCTGTTCCAATTCTTCTTTTCTAACCCCCATCTCTTTCTCAAACTCTTTCCTTTTCTGAGACTGAGCTTCCATTAAAGCGGTTAAAGTATGAGCGGCTTTTTCTATCTCATATATTTCCTGGAGTTCTTCTTTTTTGACCTGAATAGCCTCTTTGACTTTTTGGTATTCCCCAACCCGCTCTTCCAATTTTTCGGAAAGTTGGGTTAGCATTTTTCCAATTTCTAATTTTAGATTACTAACTCCACTCATGACGCCTTCAGAAGATAATGAATCAGTGACTTCCATGGCTTCTTTATTCTTTTTCTCGGCCATCTTTTCTTCTGGTTTTAACTCGGCTTTTTCTTTTTCCTGAAGCTGCCCCAGAAGTTCATTGTAAGCTGTCAGCATCTGTTTTTTGGTGCTGGCTATGGATATTTTCTTGAACTTCTGTTCCTTTTCCTCATTTGCCATAATCTCACCCTCCTTTTACAATTTAAATTATCTTATAATTAGCTGGATATTAATCCTGAATTCGGTAATTCAGATAATAGTCACCAAGCTTATCCTGGAACATTACTCCAGGTCTGGCTTTCATAAAAGTCAAGTTTTATAGAAAACTTTTCTTATGAGAAAAAAATATTTCTCGATGGGTAGGGGCGACTTTAGTCGCCCTTTGCAAAGTAAGAACTAAAAGCTATTGGGAGGCTAAAGCCTCCCCCACTCAGGTGAAGAGTTTTTGCCAGTTTACCGAATCTGGGTTAATCTACTTTACCTATGTTTTTCATAAAAGTCATGAATTTTAAATTAGGTAGTTGCAAACTACCATCTTTCACACCCTAAGGTATGCGGGCATAATGTAGTTTGTTTCCTTTTCGTACTGAAATTTATTATACCCATTTTTCTTCCCTGGTCAACTTTGGAGAAAAGGGCACCCTTCCCCAATTCTCTGTAGAATATATAGTTAGCTAAATTTTGTGACCATATTGTGACTATAATTGATGATTCCTTTTTTGAATCAGAAAAAATAAGGGGTCAAGTTTCAACATTTAACATTTAATCCATAGTCCTGTAGTCTGGTAGTCAATTTAAAGCATGGCTCAAATTAGTTTGCGTGCTCTTGACTTTTTATCTGATTATGCTATTTTAAATTATGTAAAAATAAATAATCTAATATTGATAACAGAAGGGGCTACAAAGATGGTCAATCCCTTTAAATATGGCAAGGTAGTTACAGGTGAGCATTTTTGTAATAGAGGCAATGAAATTCAGGAACTTAAATCTTGCATCAAATCTACTCAAAATGTATTTATTTATTCTAATCGTCGCCTGGGTAAGACATCACTGATAAGAATGGTGCTGAGGGCTCTGGGGGAAGAAGTTGTTGCTATCTATGTTGATGTTCACAGGGCAAGTTCACCAGCTCATTTTTTAGAAATTTATTCCAAGGCCATTAGCCAGGCGTTTCTTACCAGAAAAGAAAAAATTGAAAAAATAGCAAAGTTTTTTAGCCGAGTTATCCCCAGTTTTGAAGTAGAAAAAGATGGTAACTGGAGGGTGTCGTTTGATTTTTCTCGAACAAAATCAAGCATAGAAAGGGCATTGGAGGAGATATATGAACTCCCAGAAAAAATAGCAAAAGATTATAAAAAACGGGTGGTTGTTGTCTTTGATGAGTTTCAGGAAATTAACCAATTTGATGGAAAACAGTTTGAGAAAAAAATGAGATCTTTTATTCAATATCATAGTGAGGTTTGCTACATTTTTATGGGTAGCAAGACTCATACTATTTTAGAGATGTTTAGTGATCCAGAAAGAGCATTTTATAAATCAGCTAAGGTTTATCCGCTACCTCCGATTGACACTGAGGAACTGGTTAACTTTATATGCAGGAGGTTTAAGTCAGGGGACAGGAAAATATCTAATCTATTAGCTAGAAAAGTAGTTAATTTATCTAAAAATATCCCTCACTATGTCCAGATGTTATCCTCTGCTATATGGTTAAATACCGCAGATGAAGTTAAAGATTGTGATGTAAAAAATGCATTGGAGGAGATTTTGCTCAGTCAAAATGAACTCTTTTATAGTTGGTACGATTTCTGCTCACCTCATCAAAGGGCAGTTTTGAGTGCTCTGGTTGAAATCAGTGAAGTTTTTTCCCAGGATAATCGTCTACTATATAATTTAGGCTCCAGTGCTTCAGTACAAACATCTTTGAGAGCCTTGATGAAAAATGGTTTAGTGACCAAGGATAATGGTAAATATCATGTAATAGATCCATTTTTCCAGATTTGGCTGAAGAGAAATGTGGCCATTTAGGAGGATGTATAGATATGCATCGAAAATTGACCCTTTATCGCCACCCAAAATTGACCCCCCTGGGTAAAATGATATTCTCCTGGAAGATAAGAGTTGCAAGTTTAGATATTAAAATGGGGAAATGAGGTGGTTTTTGAGTAATTTACCGCTCCTAAAAGATTCAAAGGCCTTTCAGGATTTTTTATACATATTGACAAATGGATAATCTTTATGTATTGTATATACATAAAATCATTTTTTAAGGAGGAAATAATGGGCAAAACAACAGTAGTTATTGATGATAAACTAATTAATGAAGCTATCCGAATAACAGGAGCTAAAACAAAGAGGGAAGTTATAGGAAGAGGACTTAAGGAATTAATTAAGACAAAAACCAGAGAAATGTTTAGAAAAGAATTAGGAACATATGAACTGGATCTTAGTTTGGTTAAACTTAAAGAATTGCGAAATGAAAAATAGTTTAATTTTAATAGATACATCTATATGGATTTTTGCTTTAAGTAAAAACTTTTCGTTAGAGATAAAAGAAAAGGTAGATACACTTTTAAGGGAAAATAGGGTTGTTATTTGTCCTATGATTAAGCTGGAACTATTGGGAGGCACTAAGACAAAAAAAGAATTTAAAAGGCTTAAAAATAGGTTGGATTCTCTTTATGAAATTAAGATAAATGATAATCTATGGCAAAAGGCAGCTGAAATGGCATTTTCTCTGCGTCGTAAAGGAATGACTGTTCCTTACGCGGATATTCTCATAAGTGCCTCTGCCCTATCTGAAGGAACTCTTATTCTTCATGCTGATGAACATTTTGACTTGATTGCAAAAAATTTTGATCTTCCTGTAAAAAGCCTCATTGATACTATTGATACTTAGTCTATGTAGCCCGATAGTCTGGTAATCAAGACGTGAGATAGAAGGTGGGGTCAGGTCTCAACATTTGACATATGAGAAAGTATAGTTATACTAAAGTATGAAAATATTATTCCAAAGGAGAGTCCCATGACCAGGGCAGTGAAATTTGCCATAAGTATTCCTGAAGAAGATTTCAAGAAACTGGAGGCACTTAGACAAAAGGAGGAATTAACTCGCAGTAAAGCAATTTTACAGGCCATTAAACTATGGGAAGAATCTAAAAGTATGAAAGAGCTTATTAGAAAATATGAGGAAGGATATGAAAAATTCCCGGAGGTTACAGAAGAACGAATAGCCTGGGAAAGGGCTTCTTTAACTGCACTTACTAAGGAGAAATGGTAATGAAAAGAGGAGAAATCTGGTGGGCTGATCTGCCTTCGCCTATTGGGAAAGGTCCCGTAGTACTTCTTTCTCGAGATGAGGCCTACCCAATAAGAAACGCAGCTTGTGTGGCAGAGATAACTACTACTATCAGAGATATACCTGTTGAGATACCCCTTGGTCTTGAGGATGGCCTTCCCAAAAGATGTGTCGCCAATTTAGATACCATAATCACTATCCGTAAGGAACTTCTAAGGGAAAGAGTTTCTCTTTTGAGTGCCGAAAAAATAAGCAAAATTAATCAAGCTATAAAATTTGCTCTTGGTCTTCCTCTTGGAGATTGCTGAAGGTAGTCCTGTAGTCTGATCGTCGGGTAGTCCATATTAGCTCATGGCTCTTAGCAAGTTCAAATTAAAATGCAAAGTCCAATATAGTCAAGATAGTCCATGTAGTCCTGTAGTCCATATAATCTTTATAAAAAGGAAATTTCTAACAAGTGTAACAACAATACTGCCTCCACAAGCGCAGTTACACATTTTTTACTCAAGGCCTTAAGGGGAATGTAAAAATTGTGAGAGGTTATACCATTAGATGAGGGGCTATGGCCCAATGAATACATCATTTTATCAAAACGTAAAAGAGAGTATTAAAAAAATCCCCGAAGGAAAAGTAGCAACCTATGGACAGATTGCTGCCTTTGCTGGTAATCCCCGTGCTGCTCGTCAGGTAGCCTGGATATTACATTCATCTTCTCGAAAAGATAAACTGCCCTGGTATCGGGTCGTCAACAGTAAGGGCAGGATTTCATTAAAACGAAATTATGGCTATGAAATGCAAAAAGAGTTACTGAAAAGGGAAGGTATAAGATTTAATCAAGATGATTGTATAGATTTTAAAAATTATCTTTGGAAGCCAATGGACAATAGAATAATGCTGATTTAGTAGTATAGATCAGGAAAAACTTACTGCTAGACTAAAGGAGCAATAATTGAGAGAAACAAAGCATATTGGATTTATAGCTACTCGATTTGCCGGAACAGATGGGGTTTCTCTGGAGACAGCAAAGTGGGCTAAGGTTTTTGAGGAGGAAGGCCATCTTTGCTTTTATATGGCAGGTTACCTTGATAGACCTCCTCGGAGGTCGCTACTGGTTAAAGAGGCGCATTTTAAACATCCAATAATTCAGGAAATATCTCAAGAATGTTTCAATAATGTTCATATTCGAAAGCCATCTGTTACCAAAAAAATCTATCAGGTTAAAGATAAACTTAAGAGGGAGATTTACAAATTCCTTAGAGACTTTCAAATCGATATTCTTATACCTGAAAATGCTCTTGCCATTCCACTGAATATTCCTTTCGGTCTTGCTATTACCGAAGTAATTGCTGAGACAGGAATTCCTACAATTGCCCATCATCACGATTTTTTCTGGGAGCGCAAACGATTTTTAGTGAATGCTATTTGGGACTACATAAATATGGCATTTCCACCTCACCTGCCCTCTATCCAGCATGTGGTGATAAACTCATCAGCAGATAATCAGTTAAGCCTCAGAACAGGAATTTCGGCAACAATAATTCCAAATGTGATGGATTTTGACCATCCACCACAGATTGATGTTTATTCATCTGATATACGGAAATCATTGGGTCTTGCATCTGATGAGCTTTTAATTCTTCAACCCACAAGAGTGGTAAAGCGCAAAGGAATTGAACATTCTATAGAGCTGGTAAAAAGATTAAATATGAAGGCAAAACTTGTTATCTCTCATGCCTCAGGAGATGAAGGATATGAATACGAGCAACGAGTACGGGAATATTCCTCAATGATGGGAGTAAATACACTGTTTGTCTCTGATATTATCAAACCTTACCGGGGCAAGACAAATGATGGAAAAAAAATATACACTCCTCAGGATATTTATGCTCGTGCGGATTTAGTGACTTACCCTTCCAACTTTGAGGGTTTTGGTAATGCGTTTTTAGAGGCTATTTATTTTCGAAAACCAATTGTAGTTAATAACTATTCTATATATGCTGTGGATATTAAACCCAAAGGCTTTAAGGTTATTGAATTGGACGATTATGTTAATTCCGAGGCAGTTAAGCTTACAAGGAAGGTTCTCACAGATTCTGAGCTGGCCCAAGAGATGGTTGAGTGTAACTATGAATTGGGGAGACAATACTATTCTTGCTCAATCTTGCGGCAAAAGCTGAAAATATTATTATCAAATTGTTTCGGCATGTAAAAAATTTAAAACAGGTATGCTTTTTTTGATAGCTCATAGGCATCTTCTGCTTCATCTTGAAGATCTATTTTTAAGTAGGCTGCTTTAGAGTTGTAATAGGGAGGACCTTTGCGGGAAAAAATGGTTAGCACTTTTCCTTTGTGATCCACAGAAACTCCCTCACAGGGCTCGTGGCTTCTAATGAGAGTTTTTACCTCTAAACTTTTTAATATCTCCCGCGTTATCCTCTCACCAAAGAGCTTACCTGCTCCCCTGGGTGAAGGGAGACTTTGTCTTCCCTTGCCAGGATCACTCCAGAGAATCTGTTCTAAGTGCTTTTGCTCAGGATGAGCTGTATGAGCACACGCTATGTCCGAAAAAGATGTAGTTTCCTCGGGAAGTCCTCCATGAAGCATCAGGTACTTTCCTTTGACCACTGCGCAGTGGGGTAAGCTCTCAAAGAGATCTTGTAGATAGCGATATACTTCTCTGCATTTTAGTCCATACTTTGCTTTTAAGAAATAGGGTAGATCATGGGGGCGAACTCCAAGATCAGATGGCCCCTCATGGTTTCCCCTTAACAGAATAACACTTTTCGGGAAGATGCTTTTAAGCTTTAAAACTGCATAGTAAACCTCAGGAGATTGCTCTCCTCTATCCCCGTAATCTCCTAAAAAAGTAAGGTATAGATTTTGTCCCCTTTTGATAAGAAAACTGCTATTTCTTAAAATGAAACCAAGACTTTTTAAGTCTCCGTGTAAATCTCCCACCACTATAACTTCCCCTCTGTCGGGAAGCTCTACCAGACCACCTCTTATTATTTGTTTTCCCGCTTTTCCTTTTTCTCTTTCCTCTTTCAAAATTTTGATAACTTCTTGAATTAGCTCTAATGAAGTATTTGCAGTTGAGATGCACGCCTCATCAATTAATGTATCTGTATTCATCTGCTTTTTTGCACTCCAATCCTATCACAGAATAGCCTCACGGGGCATTTGCTGCAAAAAGGCGATACAGGACGGCAAATATGTTTGCCAAAGTTTACCAATAGATTATTATACTCAATCCAGTACTTTTTGGGAAGTTTTTCCCTTAGGGCAAACTCTGTTTCTTTTGGGACTCGGGTATGAATGTATCCCCAGCGGTTAGAGATGCGGTGCACATGCGTATCAACACAGATACCTAACTTTCCATAGCCAAGGGTAACTGTTAAGTTGGCTGTCTTTCTTCCCACCCCTGGGAGCTTAAGCAGTTCATCAATTTTATCGGGAACCTGAGAGCGATAGTTCTCTATCAACTGATAAGAGATCTCTTTAATATTCTTCGTCTTGTTTCGATAGAATCCTACAGGATAAATAGCTTTTTCTATTTGTTGCTGGGTAAGGTTGAGCATATCTCTGGGAGTATCTGCTAAGCTGAATAATCTATAGGTAGCCTGGGAGGTAATCTCATCTTTGGTACGCAAGCTCAATATGCAAGAAATCAAAACCCTGAAGGGATCAGGGGCATTTTTAGCTTTCTTGGTGGCAAGAGGAGTCTTCCACTTATCAACCAGCGTCCGGAGAATTGCTATAATTTTATCAATATTCTTATCTTTCAAGGAGTCTTGCTTTGTGCTGTAGGCTCATTGTCTTCCATTTCCACTATAATTATTCTCAATTATACTGCAATATTAAAAATTCTTTGTCAAGGAGAATTTTCTGTGACCTAATTTAGGGTATCTTGCTTATTTTTACTATTTTGTTAAAATACCTTATGCGAAGTTTTTCTAAAAAATGGAGAGGATTGCTCATTTGTCATCGTGAGGATTAAAGCAGGCTTTGCAATCTCATGTAGCTTGCCGATTTATCGGTGCATTAAACCCGCCCAATAAATTGGGCAACTACCAGTGCAGTCAAGCAAGCTTGACCACTACAGGTTATGGTGTTATTTGTAGTGGCAAAGAGACCAAAAATGAGAAAAAACAAGTTAAATTATATAAGGAGGATTTAATGTTAGAAGACCTGAAGAAAAGGATTTGTGATTTAAATTTGGAACTTCCAAAGAATAAATTGGTTGTTGCTACTAGTGGAAATGTAAGTGGAAGGGATAAGGAAAGTGGTTATGTGGTAATCAAGCCCAGTGGAATAAAATATGAGAACTTAACACCAGATGATATGGTAGTAGTTGATCTTGAGGGCAGGATAATTGAAGGAAAGCTAAAACCATCTGTAGATACTCAAACCCACCTTTATGTGTATCGACACCGCCAGGATGTAAATGGAATGATTCACACTCATTCTAATTACGCCACCAGTTTTGCAGCTCTGGGTCAAACTATCCCTGTGTATCTTACTGCTATAGCCGATGAATTTGGAGGACCTATTCCTGTAGGAGCCTACGCCAAAATTGGAAGCGAGGAAATTGGTAAGGAAATAGTGAAATCCATTGGAAGCTCTCCAGCTATTCTAATGAAAAATCACGGTGTATTCACCATTGGTCCATCTCCTGAGGCTGCCTTGAAAGCAGCCATTATGGTAGAGGATATTGCTAAAACTGTATACTTAGCACTGCTCAGGGGAGTTCCCGATGAGATTCCCGGGCAGGAAGTGGAAAGAGCTCACCGAGCTTATATGGAAAAATATGGGCAGATGTAAGAAAAAACTATGAGAAAGACAATTGCGGAAAAGATTATTTCTCGGCATTGTGGAAGAGAAGTTCAGACTGGTGATATTGTAATTGCTAAGGTAGATTTTGCTATCGCTCAGGATGGCACTGCCCCTCTTGCTATTGACGTTTTTAGAAAAATGGGCAGGGAAAAAGTATTTAATGGGAAAAGAATAGCTTTTTTCATTGATCACAGTGCTCCTTCTCCCAATCGAGATGTTTCTTCTCTTCATAAGTTAATGAGAGATTTTTCCTGGAACCAGGGAATAAACTTTTATGATATTGGAAGTGGAGTGTGTCATGTGGTAGTGATGGAGAAAGGCTGGGTGAGTGCAGGAGATTTAGTAGTAGGAGCCGATTCCCATACCTGCACCTATGGTGCTGTAGGTGCCTTTGCGACTGGAGTTGGGTCTACTGATTTAGCTTCGGTAATGGCCTCAGGAAAAATCTGGCTTAGAGTCCCGGAAAGCATGAAAATATCTTTTCGAGGAAAACTTCCCCTGGGAGTGTACAGTAAAGATATGGCTCTTTACCTGGCTAAAGAAATTAGTGCAGATGGGGCTGTCTATCAGTCTATAGAATTTGGAGGAGAAACTATCCAGGCTCTATCTATGGAAGCAAGGTTTACTCTTTCCAATATGGCTATGGAATTAGGAGCTAAAGCAGGGATAGTTCAAGGGGATGAGAAGACAAAAAGATGGCTAATTCAACATACTAAAAGGGAAATTGACCTTGTAAGTCCTGATCCCGATGCCTCCTATGTGAGGGTTCTTGAATACAATGTGTCTAAGTTATCTCCCTGCGTAGCTAAGCCCCATGCAGTGGATAATATAGCTTTCATAGAAGAGGTTGAAGGGATTCCTGTTCAACAGGCTTTTTTAGGTACCTGCACCAATGGAAGATTAGAGGATTTGAGAATAGCAGCAGGTATTATAGGAAATAAAAAAGTTCATTCCAGGGTCAGATTTATTGTAGCTCCTACCTCTCGAGAAATTTACCTAAAAGCATCGGAGGAAGGGACACTACGCACCTTTGTTGAAGCAGGAGCTGCTGTAGTAACCCCTGGTTGTGGGTGCTGCGTGGGGACCCATGATGGTGTCCCTGCCAATGGAGAAAATGTTATCTCTACTGCCAATCGCAATTTCAAAGGGAGAATGGGGAATCCTGAGGCTTTTATTTATTTAGCTTCTCCAGCTACAGTAGCAGCCTCAGCTTTAGAGGGGAAAATAACTGATCCCCGCAGGTATGTAAAGGGCTAAAGGCTAAAGGCAAAGGCTAAGGCAAAGGCTGAGGTTAAGGCTAAGGTTAAGGCTGAAGGTTAAGGCTGAAGGCTGAGGGCGAAAGATGTGAGAAGCGATGAGTAATGTGTAATGTGTAATATGTAATATGTGATATGTATAGCGCAGGTCTTTAGACCTGCTAAGTAAGATGAGGGAGTAAAGATGACTAAAAAAGAGAAAATCCTTAAAGGGAAAGCTCATAAATTAGGGGATAATATAAATACTGATTACATTATCTCTGGTAGATATAAGTTTAAAACTCTAAATAATGAACTTTTAGCTGAGCATCTTTTAGAGGATATCGAACCTGAATTCTATCAAAAGATATCTCCAGGAGATTTTCTTGTAGCCGGAGAAAACTTTGGATGCGGTTCATCACGTGAACAGGCTCCTCTGGCCATAAAGTATGCCAGGATTGGGGCTGTTCTGGCAAAATCTTTTGCTCGTATTTTTTACCGAAATGCTATCAATATAGGTCTTCCCATTATTATTACTGATACTGAAAAAATTCTGGATACACAAGAGTTATTAATTGATTTGGTTAAGGGGGAAATCCAGCTTCTAAAAACAGATGTAGTTCTTCCCATTAAACCTTTCCCTTCCCATATTTTAGAAATTATCGAGGCGGGCGGATTAGTGGAGTACTTTAAAAAATATGGGGGATGGAAACAGAAAAATTGACAGAGCTATTCTTTTTGCTATTATCAAAGGAAAAGAATTTAAAAAAAGAACAGCATCTATCTACTCTGGGTAGGGGAGGTTTCAGCCTTCCATATTGCTTTTAACTCTTGGGCTGTAAAAGCGCGACCAAAGTCACCTTACCAGACCACTTGGCTACAAGACTTTGAATTTAAGGTTTTGACTATTGGACTACCGGACTATTAGACTACATTTCAGGTGTATGAAAATGTATATTGCTTTAATTATGGCGGGGGGATTTGGTAAAAGACTATGGCCAGAAAGTACACTGAATCATCCCAAACAGTTTTTATTTTTTCAAAATAAAGAAAGTTTTCTTCAGGCGACTTACAGGAGAGCTTCCAGTATTTTTGGTTCAGAGAATACCTATTTAGTTACCAGGAAGGAACTGAAAGAAGGTATTATTTCCCAATTGCCCGATTTTTATCCTCATCATATTATTGCTGAACCCGAGGGGAAAGATACTGCTCCCTGTATTGGTTTTGCTGTTACCTGGATAAAGAAAAAAAGGGGAGATCTCCCCATACTTGTTTTACCTTCTGATCACTTAATCAACGATGAGAAAAGATTTAAGGGGGTAGTAGAGGCAGCTGCCAAACAGGCAGAAAAAAACTTTCTTGTTACTATCGGAATTAAACCAACCAGGCCTGAAACTGGGTATGGGTACTTAGAAATGGGAGAGAAAATAGAAGAGATAAATGGGATTCCTCTCCTTAAATTAGAAAGATTCACCGAAAAACCTTCCCAGAAAAAGGCCAAAGAGTTTTTTGAGGGAGGGAAATTTCTCTGGAACGCGGGAATATTTGCCTGGAAACCCAGTGTTATTTTAAAGGAGATAGAGAAGTATCTTCCTGATTTATCTCAGGGACTAAAGAAAATTGAAGCTGCCCTGGAAACTAATAAAGAACAAAGGGTAATAGAAGAGGTTTATCAGCTTTTACCTAAAATATCCATTGATTATAGCGTAATGGAGAAAACCGACAAAGCTGTAGTTATCCCGGGAGATTTTCCCTGGGATGACGTAGGTGATTGGAAAGCTCTGGAAAGAGTTTTTCCAAAAAATGAGATGGGGAATATTATTAAAGGACTGGTGAAAGAAAGAGAAACCAGTAACTGCATTTTGATAAACAGGGAAGATAAAATGCTGGAGGTGATTGGGATTTCTAATTTGATTGTGATAAACTCAAAAGGTGGGACCTTAGTACTCAATAAGGAATCAGCTGGAAGGGTAAAGGATCTGGTGGATGAACTCCTGGAAAATCCAGAATTAAGGAGATACGTAGAGTAAAATGACTCGATTGAACAAACTTTTAGTGAAGATAAGGGAAGAAAATCTAAATGCCTTTTTGGTTACCGAGCCCTGCAACATTTTTTACCTTACGGATTGCTGGGTGCCAGGAGCTCTTTTTTTAACTTCCTCTAAGAAGTTTCTTATCACCAGCCCCCTTTACGGGGAAGAGGCAAAGCCAAAAAACAAGGAGTGGGAAATAGTAATTTATCCTCATACCCTTGAGGAGGCTTTAAAAAAAGTCAGAAGAGAAACCAAACCTAAAAGATGTGGTTTTGAATCCTCTCATCTTTCCTACCATCAGTATCAAAAACTTAAGGATACCTGGGAGGGAGAATTGGTTCCCTATACCCACCTGATAGAGGAAATTAGAGCTGCGAAAGATAAGGGGGAGATCAATCTCATTAGAGATGCCTGGCGGGTAACCCTCTCTGCCATAGACTTTATCAAAGGTGAGCTTCAAACAGGAGTCACAGAAAAACAGATCTTTCACAAAATTATAAACTATATAGGAGAAAACTCTGATGGAGTTTCTTTTCCCCCTATAGTTCTCTTTGGTGAAAGAACTTCTCTTCCTCATGGAGAACCCACTGCACGAGGACTGAAGAAAAATGATCTGGTGCTTTTAGATTTAGGAGCAAAAGCGAAAGGTTACTGTGCCGATTTAACGACAACTTTGTTTTTCGGGAGTGTTCCTGATACGTGGTTTCGCATTAAGAGATTAGTGAGTGATGCGCAAAAGGAAGGGATAGCTATTATAAAATCAGGCGTGAGAGCCTCTCAGATTCATGAAAGTGTAAAGAGAGTAATAGAAGAGGGAGGATATCACGGGACCTTTTTACATGGAACCGGTCATGGAGTGGGCTTGCAGATACATGAAGAGCCCTTTCTTACATCTAACTCAGAAACAGTTTTGAGAGAGGGGATGGTGATTACCATAGAGCCAGGTATATATCTTCCTGGAAAAGGGGGGGTAAGATTGGAAGAAATGACTCTGGTGACTAAAGAAGGAGGAAAGGTTTTCAATGATAATTGCTAATGATCTTCGTCGGGGGACGAAAATTGATATAGATGGAACTCTTTACATAGTGGAAGAATTCCAGCATGTAAAGCGGGGAAGGGGGGGTGCGTTTGTAAGAACAAAATTGAAAAATATGAGCACTTCCCAGAGCATGAGAGAAGTATTCCAGCCTGAAGAAAAGATAAAAGATGCGTTTATTGAGAATAAAACGGCCCAGTATCTTTATAGAGAAGGGGATGATCTTCACTTTATGGATTTAGAAACCTTTGAGGAAGAGACAATTCTTAAAGAAAGACTGGGAGAGAAAGTAAAGTTTCTCAAGGAAAATATAGAGGTGACTTTCCAGGTGTATGAGGGGAAAATTGTGGGAGTCGAACTTCCTACTTTTGTCGAGCTTGAAGTAAAAAAGGCAGCTCCAGGTGTAAGAGGTGATACTGTTGGCTCAGCTACCAAATCGGTAGTTTTAGAAACTGGTTATCAAATTCAGGTTCCCCTTTTTATAAAAGAGGGAGATGCTATTCGCCTTGACACTCGAACGGGAGAATATATAGGAAGAGTCTCACGGTAATATTTACTGTCTTGTTGTCATTACGAGGGACAAAGTCCCGAAGTAATCTCGGAACAAGCTCCACAATCTAAGTCTACTACGAATAAGGATTAGGAAAAAAATGGATATTAAACAACTAAAGGAAATAATAGCTATCTTTGAATCTTCTTCTCTTTCTGAATTAGAAATAGAAGACAAAGGAACGCGCTTTAAGCTTACTAAAAAAATTTCCCAGGAAAGCATGAAAGCTATCTCTGTTGAAGAAAAAGGGAAGCCTTCTTTGGAAGAAGCATTGGAAGGGGGAGAGGAAGAGAAAATAGAGGAAGAGAAAAAATTAATTTCTGTTCATTCGCCTTTAGTAGGAACCTTCTATGGATCGTCTTCTCCTGAGGAGCCATCCTTTGTAGAGGTAGGAGATGAGGTAAATCCAGGACAGATCCTTTGCATTATTGAAGCTATGAAAGTAATGAATGAAATAACTTCTGAAGTAAAGGGCAGGGTGAGTAAGATATTAGTAGAGAATGGGCACCCAGTAGAGTATGATCAGGAGCTTTTTTTACTGGAGGAATAGGTGTTTACCAAGATACTCATTGCAAACAGAGGAGAAATTGCTCTTCGCATTGTGAGGGCGTGCAAGGAATTGGGGATTCAGGCAGTAGTGATTTTTTCCAAGGAAGATGAGAAATCTTTGCCGGTTCTATTTGCCGATGAGGCTATTTGTATTGGACCGCGTGAGCCTGCAGAAAGTTACTTAAATGTCCCCCGGATAATTAGTGCAGCTGAAATAGCCGGGGTAGATGCTATCCATCCCGGGTATGGTTTCTTAGCTGAAAATGAGTACTTTGCTGAGGTTTGCCGCAGCTCCGGAATAGAGTTCATCGGTCCTCATTATGAAGTTATTAGAAAGCTGGGAAATAAGATTGAAGCTCGCAATATTTTATCTAAAGCTAACATTACAGTGGTTCCTGGCTCTCAGGGGATAGTGAGAGATAAAAAGGAAGCAGAGAAGATAATATCTAAGATAGGTTATCCGGCAATATTAAAAGCGGCTTTAGGAGGAGGGGGAAGGGGAATGAGGGTGATAAGGAGGCACAGAGACCTGAATTCTCTCTTTGATTTAGCCCAGCAAGAGGCAAAAGCATCTTTTGGAAAGCCTGATCTTTATATAGAGAAATATATAACTCCGGCCAGGCATATTGAATTTCAGATATTAGCCGATAAATCTGGCAAAGTTGTTCACTTTGGAGAAAGAAACTGTTCAATTCAGAGAAGATACCAAAAGTTAATAGAGGAATCGCCCTCTCCTTTTATGAATGAGGTTTTAAGAGAGAAAATTGGAGAGGTAGCAGTTAAAGTGACAAAAACACTGGGGTATACAGGGGCAGGAACAGTAGAATTTTTAGTAGATCAACAAAATAATTTTTATTTTATGGAAATGAATACCCGTCTTCAGGTTGAGCATCCAGTTACAGAGATGGCTACGGGAAGAGATTTAGTGAAAGACCAGATAAGAATTGCCGGGGATGAGATGTTGGAATATAGGCAGGAGGATATTCAGATAGAAGGCTGCGCTATAGAATGTCGTATTAATGCTGAGGACTGGGAGAGAAACTTCACTCCCTATCCGGGGAAAGTTACTGATTTTCACATTCCTGGTGGTCCTGGAATAAGAGTAGATACCCATGTCTTTGCTGGATACACTATCCCCCCATTTTATGATTCCCTGATAGCAAAGTTAATAAGTTGGGGAAGGGATAGGGATGAGGCTATTTCACGAATGAGAAGAGCTTTAGATGAGTTTGTAGTAGATGGCATAAAAACAACCATTCCCTTCCATCAGATTATTGTGGAGAACGAAAATTTTAAAAAAGGTGAGTTTTGGACTAACTTTATTGAAAAGGAAATAATAAAAGTCAAATAAGGAGGCACTCTTGGAAAGAGCCTATCAAATAGAGAAAAAAGTAATTATTGATTTAATCAGGAAATTGATAAGCCAGATTGATGGGGTTTATTCCCTTCAAAGGAGTTTATTTGGTAGAAGCATTAGAATAAAAGAATCTGAGGAAGGAATGGACATTTATCTGGCTCTTATTACCAAACAGGAAAGCTCTGTTCCTCAGATTGTGGAAGAGACACAAAAGAAACTAAAGGATGAAATAGAAAAAACCTTAGGTAGTCCTGTGAAGAAGATAGATGTGGTAATTAAGGGGATTAAATTTTCTTCCAAAGAAACTTAGGACTATTTAACCCTTTTGGGGTAGGGGAGGCTTTAGCCTCCCAATTCCTCAGGACTATCTTGAACTTGCTAAGAACTAAGAACTAATATACAGGGAGGTTGACGATGAGAATTCATCAAAAAATTTTCTGGGTACTGGGATTGATTGCTTTGGCTGCTCTATCCTTGGGAGGATTCCTGGTTAGTACAGGATTTATCCCTCGATTCATTATCTTCGGCACTCTTACCACGTTGGAACAAGATTTTGCTATAAGATTAGCCACTTTTGTAGTTTTTGGATTTTTATTTGTCCTGAGTATCTATCTTCCAATTGTTACCTGGGGGAAAGAAAAAAGAGGAGGAGCTGCGACAATTCCTTTAAGAAATCCCTTAGGTGAGATAGAAATCTCGCAAAGGGCTATCTGTGAATTTATCCAGAGAGTGGGTAAAGAAGTTCAGGGAGTGGAAGATATTAAAGCTAATATTAAGTCAACGGAGGAAGGGGTAGATGTTTTTCTTGCTCTGTCAGCTCAAGCTCAGGGAGAGATTCCCAGATTGATAGATGAACTACAAACAGTGGTTAAAAACTACCTTAACAATACCGTAGGAATTGAGAATGTGAGAGAGATAAAAGTGAAAGTGGCTAAAATTATCTAATCTAATTTGGTATTGTACTAACAATGTAGCCGCAACCTTCAGGTTGCGTTGACCCTCTGCCATTGCGAGAAAAAAGCGATGTGTAGCCTGCCGATTTATCGGCTGTTTTGGTGTGCCCTTGTAGCTCGCCGATTTATCGGCGCATTAAACCCGAGATTGCCATGCCTGCCTTCGGCAGGCTCGCAATGACACAAAAGGGGAAAGTTTTATAAAAGCCAATCTATTACTTTTGATTTATGCCGAAAGTGGGGGATGAAAAATGTTAACGCAATATGAAAAAGATATAATTGTACGATGTGCCAAAAAATATAGTGTCTCAGCTATTTTTTTATTTGGCTCATCAGTTGAAAAGGGTAGTGAGCCCAATGATATTGACCTTGGGGTAAAAGGATTTCAATCTCACTTATTTTTCAAATTTTATGCTGAATTAATCAAATACTTATCAAAAGATGTTGACCTTGTAGATTTATCTAAGAAATCCTTATTTAGCGACCTTGTAGAGAAAAAAGGTATGAAAATCTATGGCTGATGAACTTCGTGAATACCTTGCCTTTAGACATTTCTTCGTTCATGGATATGGATTTATGCTTGAGGAAGTCCCTCTGGAACAATTAGCTAATAACATTCCAAATATTTGGTTGCAATTTCTGAAATAGGGGCTGACTTGACAAATAAAATTAAGGTAGTATAATTCTTTAGTATAAATTTCATATTTTGTATAGTATTATTGAAGCTAATTTTTTATAAAATTTGACAAAAATTTTGTTTATGATATAAAACAAAATTGAAAAGCCGAGTCAAATCATATAACTAGGTAACCAAAGTAGGGGTTGTTAAATCATTTAAAATGTAACTTTTTATATCTAAATGAGGTGTTTGTTTTTTGAAGGGAGAAATTTCATTATTCCCTCTCCTTTTTTCCTCATAAGCTT
>JAUWZM010000061.1 GCA_030615365.1 Candidatus Aerophobota bacterium
AGAAGTAATATGTAATGAGTGATATGTAATATGTGAAGGACAATAAGTGACGGGTGATGTGTGAATAGTAAGTAAAACTTCATCACTCATTACTTATCACATATTACAGTTTTTTGCGTTCTCTGTGGTTAAGTTTTGACATCACTTAATGTGTTGAAAGGATAAGGATTATGTTAGAAAGAGATCTTGGTAAACTGAAAGAACTGGAAGAAAAAGTATTTGAGTTAAGGAGGTTCCTTTGAGGGAGAAAAGGTAAAGCAGAAAATTAAGAATCTGGAAAGAGAATTTTCTCATCCTGGACGCTGGGATGAAAAGTCTATAAAGGCACTTCAGGAGTTAAGATATTTTAGAGAAAGAGATGAGGAATGGGGGAAATTATTAGAGATATACGAGGAGGCTGCTGCTTTAGGAGAACTACTAAGAGAAGGAAAAGATGAGGATTTAGAGAAAGAACTGGAAAGAAAAATTAAAGATTTGGAAAAAAGGGTAAGCAAAGTTCAAATAGAATCTTTCCTTAGTGGGAAATATGATCAGACTAATGCTATTTTGTCTATTCATCCGGGAGCAGGGGGAACCGATTCCTGTGATTGGGCACAGATCCTTTTGCGAATGTATCTAAACTGGTGTAAGGAAAAAGGCTATAATACTCGTGTAGTGGAATGGATTGCAGGAGAGGAAGCAGGAATAAAAACTGCTACCGTGTTAGTAGAAGGAAAGTTTGCTTTTGGATATCTTAAGGAAGAAGTGGGAATCCATCGGTTGGTTCGGATATCGCCTTTTGATACGGCTAAGCGACGCCATACTTCTTTTACTGCTGTTGATGTGATCCCGGAAACTCGGGAGGAAGAAATTGATATAAAGGACAGCGATTTGAAAATAGACACCTTTAGGGCAGGAGGGCCAGGAGGACAACATGTGAATGTAACTGATTCAGCAGTGAGGATTACTCATTTGCCTACAGGAGTTATAGTGCAATGTCAAAATGAACGATCTCAGCATAAGAATAAATCTATGGCCTTAAGAGTCCTAAGATCGCGATTGCACAATCTTTATCAATTAGAGAAAGAGAAAGATTTAAAGAAAAGATATCGGGAGAAAGCCCGAATAGAATGGGGTTCTCAGGTAAGATCGTATGTGTTGCATCCTTATACTTTGGTGAAGGATCACAGAACCGAAATAGAAGTCTCAGATGTAGAATCTGTTCTCAATGGGAAAATTGATAATTTTATTATTACTTCGTTGAAAGGAAAACGTAACCGTTTAGCCACTAAGTCACCAAGGCACAAAGAAGTGATATGAATTTTAAACCCCTATTGGAAAGAGAAGAAGGTATTGCTAAAAAAATTAACCACTGAATACACAGAGGACGCTAAAAAATTTTAAGACCGGGTTTACTTGGTGTCTTCGTGTCTTGGTGGCTGGATAGTAAGGAAAACTAAATAAAGGAGATTGAGATGGGGGGATTTTATGTAGGGAGAGAGAGAAAAGCCAGAAAAGCCTATGGTTTTGATGAGGTAGCATTGGTTCCTGGAAGAAAGACTATAGATCCTAACGATGTAGATGTGAGCTGGAATTTAAGAGACTCACATTTTAATATCCCTATCTTAGCCTCAGCTATGGATGGGGTAGTAGATGTTAACTTTGCTGTTGAAATAGGTAAATTGGGCGGATTAGCCGTTCTTAATTTAGAGGGTATTCAAACCAGATATGAGGATTCTCAAAAAGTAGTGGAGCAAATAGTTAATTCTTCCAGTGAAAAAGCAGTGGAAATAATTCAAAAGGTTTATCGTGAACCCATAAAGGAAGAATTAATTAAAAAAAGAATCATGGAGATAAAAGAAGCGAAAGTTCCTGCAGTTGTGAGTTCTATTCCTCAAGAGGCTGATAGATTTGGACCTATAGCCGAGGAGGCTGGTGCCGATATTTTTATTGTCCAGGCTACAGTAGCTACGGCTCAGTACATATCTTCCCGGGGGAAGAGATTGGACTTTACTAATTTTTGCAAGCAAATGTCCATTCCGATAATTGCGGGAAATTGTGTTACCTATGAAGCAGCTTATGATCTTATGGAAACAGGGATAGATGCACTTTTAATAGGTGTTGGCCCAGGGGCAGCGTGCACTACCAGAGAAGTATTGGGAGTGGGGGTACCTCAGATAACAGCTACTATGGATACTGCTGCTGCCCGAGATGATTATTTTAAACATTCGGGTCGTTATGTTCCTATTATTACTGATGGAGGGATGATAACAGGGGGAGATATATGCAAAGCCCTGGCTTCGGGGGCTGATGCTGTAATGATAGGTTCGGCTTTTGCTAAAGCTAAAGAAGCTCCAGGAGGAGGGTATCACTGGGGAATGGCTACCTCCGATGAGAATCTTCCCCGAGGAGCAAGAATATGGGTGGGAACTACTGGAACCTTAAAGGAAATTCTCCAGGGTCCAGCCCGGTTAGATGATGGATCTCAAAATCTTGTTTGGGCAATAAAGATAAGCATGGGTTACTGTGGGGTAACCAACATAAAACAAATGCATGAGGTAGAGATGGTAATTGCTCCAGCTATTAAAAGTGAAGGGAAGGTGTTTCAGGAAGTTCAACGCTTGGGAAAAAGGAAGTAGTGTATCTTTAATCTTACTTATAGAGGTAGCCCAGGTCTTTAAATGGCAGGAAAGCATCTCGCCTCTCATTTCTTTAATTTTTCTAATTGATTTGAGCGAAGGCAAGAGGTACAGATAGAGATTTTTTGAGTGTGGCCATTAATCTGAACAGTTCTGTGCTGGAGATTTGGAAGCCACCTTCTTTTTGTTCGGTGCCCAGATTTACTTACCTGGTTGCCTACGGTTGGTCCTTTTCCACATATCTGGCATCTTTTAGACATAAAAAACTCCTATTCAAAATAGTCAATAGTCTGACAGTCCTATGGTTTTGTAACTTAGATACTGCTAAATCTGAACAAGAACTAATAACTATAAATTATTGAAATTCTAATGGCTCAGAAAATCTACAGTCTAAAACTCATAAATCCATACATAGTTTTAAGTTACAAGCAAAATAAAAGTCAATCAGTTAATAGTTCACGCTTATTAGCCTCAAGTTTAGTAAAGGACGAGTGAACTTGTTTTTTACTAAGGGCAAAATATAACTATAGCATAATTTTTAAAAATGTCAAATTCAAAATTTTCTTTTATTACTCCTATTAGATATGCAAAAGGAGTAGGAGAAAAAAAATCTAAATTTTTTAATAAAATGGGGATCAACACTTTATATGACCTTTTTTGGCATTTTCCCTCTTATTATGAAGATAGAACTCATATTATCTCTATAGCGCAAGCCTCTCCTGGGAAAAGACAGGTAATTCAAGGAAAAGTCTTGCTGATAGATAAAGTGAAATCGGGTAGAGGTTTAAGTATTTTTAAGGTGCCCGTAAGGGATAGATCAGGTACTATTTATGCTATCTGGTATAATCAGGATTATATAGCCAAGCTCTTAAAAAAAAATCAGGAAGTGGTCATTAGCGGAAAAATAGAGATAAGACCCAGGGAAAAACAGATATTGGTGGATGATTTTGAAATTTTGGATGGGAAGGAGGATAGTTTAAATCTTAAACGTATAGTTCCCTTTTATCCTTTAACTGAGGGTATTTCTCAGAGGGTGGTAAGGAGAATTATGAAGATAAACTTAGAGAAAAACTATCCTCATCTTATCGAACATCTCCCTCTTTCCTTACGAGAGAAGTATTCTCTTATTCCGTTTAAAGAAGCGTTAACCAATATTCATTTTCCTAAGGATTTTTCCTATCAGCGCAAGGCTTATAAGAGATTAGTTTTTGATGAGCTTTTTCTTCTTCAGACTGCTCTTGCTTTAAAAAGAAGAGATTATAAGAGGGGAGGGGGAGTAAAATTTAAGGTGGAAAATAATTTAGTGAGGAATTTTTTGGATTTTCTTCCCTTTTCTCTTACTCCTTCTCAGAGAAAAGTAATAAATGAGATTTTTAAGGATATGGCATCTTCTCAACCTATGAACAGGTTACTTCAGGGAGATGTAGGCTCAGGAAAAACTGTAGTAGCCATAGCCTCTCTTTTAGCAGCCGTAGGAAGTGGATATCAGGCTGCATTGATGGCTCCTACGGAGATTTTAGCTCAGCAGCACTATCTAAGAACAAACGAGCTTTTATCTTCTTTGGATGCTCAGCCTTTTCTCTTGATAAGTGAGCTCCAGCAAAAAGAGAAAGAAAAAATAAAAAATGAGATAAGAGATGGAACAGTAAAACTAATTATTGGGACTCATGCATTGATTCAGAAAGAGGTGCAATTTTGCAAGTTAGGAATGGTGGTAATTGATGAACAGCATAAGTTTGGGGTTATGCAAAGAGCTACCTTGAGAGATAAGGGCGTATCTCCCGATGTTCTGGTAATGACCGCCACTCCTATTCCCAGAACCCTTGCCCTTACCTGTTATGGAGATTTGGATGTATCAGTTATTGATGAGCTTCCACCAGGAAGAAAATCAGTTGTTACACGATGGGTAAGCGAGGGTAAAAGAGGGTGGGCATACCAATTTGTAAGCTCTCAGATAGAGAAAGGAAGACAAGCCTATTTTGTATATCCTTTAATTGAGGAATCCGAGGAGATTGACTTGAGAGCAGCTCAGGATATGCTCGAGAAATTAAGGAAAGATGTTTTTCCCCAATTTAAAGTTGCACTTCTCCATGGTAGAATGAGAAGAGAAGAAAAAGAGCTCATAATGAGACAGTTTTGTCAAGGCGAGATCAATATAATGGTGTGCACCACTGTAATAGAGGTGGGAGTAGATGTCTCTAATGCTACCATAATGGTAATAGAAAATGCAGAGAGGTTTGGGATGGCTCAGCTCCATCAGCTTCGAGGTAGAGTTGGTAGGGGAGAGGAGCAATCTTACTGTTTCCTCTTAGCAGGGAGGAAAATATCCGAGGAAGCAGTCAAGAGAATGAAAGTGATGTGTAGAACCAGTGATGGTTTTCAAATAGCCGAGGAGGATTTAAAGTTAAGAGGGCCAGGACAGTTTTTTGGCACCCGTCAGTGGGGAGAGCTTGATTTGAAGATTGCTAACCTTCTGCGAAATCAGGAGATGTTAAATTTAGCTCGTAGCGAAGCCTTCAGTCTGGTAAGGGAAGATCCTCTTTTGAGTAATTATCCTCTTTTAAGTAAGGCAATAAAAAGAAGATTTCCCTATCAATGGGAATTAGCTAAGGTGGGATAGAATGAGATATGCTAAGGTTACTTCAGAGATTCTCGATAAGCTAAAAAAAATTTTAAGTGAGGATAGTATCATAACTGATTCTTTTGATATGGAACCTTATTCTCATGATGAGAGTATAGGATTAAAGTCTTTTCCTGAGGTAGTAGTAAAGCCTGAAACAAAAGATGAGGTAGCAAAGCTCCTTTCTTTTTCCACTCAAGAGAGGATACCGTTAACTCCTCGAGGAGGAGGAACAGGGGTAGTCGGTGGGGCAGTACCCATTTTTGGAGGGATTTTGCTTAGCATGGAGAGAATGAACAAGATTCTGGAAATAGACCCTCAAAACTCTATGACTGTCGTGCAGTCAGGAGTTATCAATGGGAACCTACAAGGAGAGTTAAAAACTTACGACTTATTTTACCCAGTCAATCCATCCAGTTCAGATAGTTGTACCATTGGAGGTAATGTAGCTCACTCCTCCAGCGGAGCCAATGCTGTGAAGTATGGAGGAACTAAAAACTATGTGTGTGGATTGGAAACCGTTCTTCCCAGTGGTGAGATCATTAGAGCTGGAGGTAAATTATTAAAAAATGTAACTGATTACAGAATGATTCAGTTTATTCTGGGTTCAGAGGGGACCCTGGGAGTAATTACAGAGATAACTTTGCGGGTTGTGCCTCTTCCTTTAATAAAAGTTGATCTCATCGTTATTTTGCCTGAAATCACCTTTATTGAAAAAATTGTTAAGGAGATAATGGCTAAAAAAATTATTCCTACCAGCATTGAATACCTGGATAGTGAAACAGTGAAAATTACTAAGAATTATCTTGCGGATTCTCCCTCTCTTCCTGAGTCTTCTCATTACCTTTTAATAGAGGTGGATGGGTTTAGAAAAGAAGAGGTGGAGGCAGATTATCAAACCATAGGGGAGATATGTTTACATCAGGGAGCAGAAGATGTGCTGGTAATTGAGGATGCAGGAGCTCAGGGAAAGATATGGAAATTTAGACAATCCATGAGAGATGCCTTATTTTCTTTTAGCCCAGCAATGATAGAGGGAGATGTAGTTGTCCCCCGTAGTAAAGTTGTCTTTTTTTTACAGGAGGTAAAGGGCGTGCTTAAAAAATGGTCTTTATCAGCGGGGATATTTGGGCATTTAGGTGATGGCAATGTTCACATAAACATCCTTAAAGGAGAAATAGAAGATAAAAAATGGGAGGAGAGTATCCCTAAGGCTACTGAGGAGATCTTTCACAGAGCTATTTATCTCGGGGGAAAAATCTCTGGAGAACATGGAATTGGACTCATTAGAAAACCTTATCTTCCTTTAATAGTAAATGATGCCCAGCTTAATTTGATGAGAAGGATAAAAAGAGCTTTTGATCCTGAAAATGTGCTTAATCCAGGTAAGATATTTGATATGTAGTTTAAAATAAAAGGAGTCAATAGTGTTGGAAAAGGAAGGAGAAGTTGTAGTTATTGGAGGTGGGCCTGCTGGTTATGTAGCCTCTATTCGTGCTGCTCAGCTCGGAGGGAAAGTTATCCTGATAGAAAAGGATAAGTTAGGTGGGGTATGTGTAAATGCGGGCTGTATTCCCACTAAAACTTTAGTGCAAAGCGTAGAGCTTCTCTCTCTCATGGAAAGGGCAGAGCAGTTTGGCGTAAAGGTAGAAAATTTTTCTTTTGACCTTGCCCTGATAATGGAAAGGAAAAGAAAAATAGTGGATCGATTGGTGGGGGGAGTAGGATATTTAATCAAGAAAAACAAAATTAACCTGATTAAAGGAAGGGCTACTGCTATTACCTGTTCAGGAGTAGTAGTTGAAACTAAAGAAGGAGATTATGAGATTAAGGCTAAAAATAGTATCATTGCTACAGGTTCCTCTCCTGTTACTTTACCCTTAGAGGAAGTTGATGATAAAGATATTCTTACCAGTACCGAAGCCCTGAATTTACATAAGATACCCAACCATCTCCTCATTATTGGCGGGGGGGTGATTGGATTGGAATTTGCCCATATTTATGGAGAATTGGGAAGCAAGGTGAGCATCGTAGAGATGCTTTCTCATATTCTTCCAGGAGAGGATAAAGAGATAGCTGAGAGGCTGCAACGCGTCTTAACAAAAAAGGGTATTTCTATTTTCACCAGTTCTGCAGTGAAATCAGTTGAGAAGAACAAGAATAATTACAAAGCTTTTATCGATACTGTTGAGGGAAAGAGTGAGATTCCTTTTGAGAAAGTGTTGGTGTGCATTGGTCGAGCTCCCAATTCTAAGGATATAGGACTGGAGGAATTGGGAGTAAAGGTTGATGAGAAGGGCTGGGTTAAAGTGAATGCTCAAATGCGAACCAATATTCCCAATGTATATGCTGCTGGAGATGTAATAGGAGGATACTGCCTGGCTCATGTTGCCTATGCAGAAGGGGAAATAGCGGCAGAAAATGCTATGGGTCACTCATCCAGGATAAACTACCGAGCAGTTCCCCGTTTTGTATGTTCTTCCCCAGAAGTGGCCAGTGTAGGCTTGTCCGAGGAAGAGGCTCATCAGAAGGGTTATTCTGTAAAAGTTGGCAAGTTTCCCTTTGTAGGAAATGGCAAGGCATTAATACTGGGAGAAAGCGAAGGGTTTGCGAAGGTGGTCTGTGATGCTGAATCAGAAGAAATTTTAGGGGTGCACATCCTTGGTCATCAGGCTACTGATTTAATTACCGAGGCTACTTTGGCTATAAATTTGGAGTGTACTGTGAATGAGGTGATTGATACCATTCATGCCCATCCTACATTATCTGAGGCAGTAAAGGAAGCATTTCTTGAGGCAAAGGGAAGAGCAATTCATATTTAACGGGAGTCCCTGATTAATTATATTTGTTACTATTCAGCCACCAAGACACGAAGACACCAAGTAAACCCCGGTCTTAAAATTTTAGCGTATTCTGTGCCTTCAGCGGTTAATCTTTTTAGTAATGGATTCTTCTCTTTCCGATGGAGGTTTAAAATTCATATCACTTCTTTGTGCCTTGGTGACTTAGTGGCCTGAACTGTTACTTATATTTTTTATAATAATCAAGAATAAAAAACTATCCACTATCCAGAGGTAGTGGGAAAAAGGAGAGTAAGATGAGCAAGAAGCTCTATGTGGGAAATCTTTCCGACAAGATAACTGAAGATGATTTTAAAGATCTCTTCAAGGAATTCGAGACGGTGACTGAAGTTAATTTAGTTACGGATCGTGCTACCGGAAGACCTCGAGGTTTTGGTTTTGTAGAATTTAGTTCTAATGAAGATGCAGATAAGGCGATTAAATCTCTCAATGGAAAGATGTTTCAGGATAGAGAGATAGTTGTCAATGAGGCTCGACCTCGAAGAAATAGTGGATTTCGACGGTAGTAATACATGCTTCAAAGGGAAAAAGGGCGAAAGAGAACATTTTCAAAGGGTCTTTGGAGGCTCCGCTTCTCCTCTGGAAGAGATAGTAACTTGAGGGAAGGGAAGGCTAATTTCTTGCGCTCTAAATTCTTGAACTATCGCCTGGATAAGTTTTCCTCTAAGGTTAGCCGAAGGCATTCCAGCATCGGCACCAACCCAAAAAAGTATTTTGAAATTTATAGAGGAGGCATCCAGTCCTACAAGAGCAACTGTTGGCGCAGGATCTTTTAGCATGGGGATGTCTTTTCTATTTAAAGCCTTAGCTATTGCCTTTCGAACTTTTTCTAAGTCGCTATCATAGTCTACTCCTATCACTATCTCGAATCTTCTTTGCTTGTACTTCGAATAGTTTTTTAAGACTTCAGAGCAGACTTTTCTGTTGGGTATAGTAGCAAAAACTCCATCCCAGGTTTTTAATTTAACCGATCTTAACCCAATATCCAGGACTTTTCCTCCAACGCTTCCGATAACTAATGAATCTCCAATCTTAAATGGCCGATCAAAGAAAAGCATTATTCCAGATAACAGATCCGAAACGACATCCCTGATCGCAAGTCCGATAATGATACCGGCGACTCCTGCCCCGGCTAAAAGTCCAGTGAACGTCCCTCTTAAATGCCAGATACCCAGCAGGACAAAAATAACTACAATATAAACAATAACAGCAAAAAATTTTTTGATCGGCTTTGCTGTATGTTCTTCTAATTTCAATTTCTTGATATAGTTATCAATCAGCCGATCTGAAATAAACTTTTTCACCAACCAGGCAGCGACTATGGCTATAATAGAGTAGATTATCCGATAAATTAATGTCGACATTCAGTTTTTCTCCTTTTTAAGAATTTTTTTCCTTCCCCCTTCAGTTCTCTTTTTATACCGATTACATTCACCCCAGAGGTAAGTTCTTCACCTTTGCGTTTAATTCATTATCCTTCATGAAATGTAGCGTCTCTTCCTGAGTAAAAACTCCTGCAGTGCAGCCCATGGCCCTCACTGCTGATGCTCCTGTAGCGCTGGCAAATTTTAAGGTGCGCTCAAGGTCCCATCCTTCCAAAATGCCATGAATAAATCCTGCATCAAAGGCATCCCCTCCTCCTGAGGGATCTACAATTTTGATTCTATAGCTGGAAGCTATAATAATCTTATCTTTAGTTCTAAGCAAGGCTCCTTCTTTCCCCATGGTAATAGCTACTCCCATTTCAGGGTTATAGCGTAAGAAGGCCTCAGCTTGAGCCTGAGGACTATCTTCCCCGGTGAGCAGTGCAGCCTCATCCTGGTTGGGAAGAAAAAAATCAGTGTAAAGAAAGATATCTTTGCACTGGTCAATTAAGTTGGGGTGAGGATGGGCAACTACTACATCAAGAATAGTAATTATTCCTCTTTCCTTCGCAAACTTAAATAACTTCATTAAAGATGCCTGGTTTAATTTGGGAAGATCGAGATAGCCACCTACATATATAGCTTCACTTTGAGATATGTACTCAAGATCTATATCATCTATCCCAAAGTCTGCATTGGCTCCGAAGCTGTGAATAAACCTTCTATCCTCTGTCGCAGTAAGTAAAGCTATTGTTTTAGAGGTATCCATCGTATCAGAGCGGGTAATTCTGGAGGTATCTACCCTCCCCTTATTTAAATAGTCAATTACAAAATCACCAAATAGATCTTTTCCTACTTTGCCAATTACTCCAGAAGATATTCCTAATTTGTTGAGAGAAATAGCTGTGTTAGCAGCGCAACCACCGACTGATAGAGGAATAGTATCTACTAATATAAGCTGCCCCGGCCGGGGAAGCTCAGGAAGTACGGAAGAAAGAATATCAACTACTAAGATCCCTATGCAGCTCACCTTTATCTTTTTCAATGTAATACCTCAATAGTATATTTGAGGTAAATTTTATCCTTTTCTGCAGTTGTTGTCAATTCCTCTTCTCAGTTTCTCTGAAAAACCATAAGGCATCCCCGCCCACCGAGGGTATTTTTCTCTCCTGCAAAAGACTCTTTTCCTTTGCACCCGTATCAACATGAAGCTTCACCTGAGCCTTGGGAGTGAATTACCCCAATGGCAAAACATATCACTCTCCGTTGTGAGCTACCAGGCTCCACCACCTCCACCGCCAAATCCACCTCCACCTCCACCACCGCTAAAGCCACTTCCTCCTCCGCCAGCCTGAGAGGGAGAGGAGGCAAGGGTACTACCCATGGTTTTAGTAGCCTGGCCCAGATCTGAAACCAGCATGCCGATGTAGAATGCTCCCGGTATATAGTGCGGGGAAACGAACCAGGCAGGAGGTTCTCGGTAAATGTCACGAAAAGCATCCGCCCACTCGTCAGCCACTCCCAAAACCATGGCGAAGGGGAGAACCCGATCGAAGACCGTGGGATCTTCCTTGTTCATCCGTTTGAGTCTGTCTTCCTCCACCCGGGTGATGAATTCCTTGAGCCCCAAAATCTGATTGACCATCCGTACCCCCCGAGCAGTAAGACGGGGCATAATAGCGGAAAAAGCCAGGATGATACCTCCGGGAACCGAGAGGAGCACCAGACTCTCCCACCGCCGCAGCACTCCTACGAAGAGAAAGAACCCTATCACGATGAGAGCTATTCCTACTCCTCGATAGGCACCCCGAATTCGGTCGGGACGACCATAGAAGTATCCTTCTCTGGACAGTAATTGATACAGGCTCTTTTGGATTTTTGGCAGATGTACGTAGAATTTATTCTTGAGAGAGGACAGGGCTACCTTACTACCCGGGTCTTGACTATTAAAGATGCCAGTGAGAAACTGTTTTTCATGTGGTTTGAGCTTGGGATCTGCTCTAAATTCCTTGAGCAGTTCAAAACGATAATCCCGGTTGGAGAAGAACAAGAGTTTCTTAGAATCGACTTGTTCGATTTTGAGATACCCTCGGACCGCCAGATCAATAATCATGGCCGTGATGTCCGTTAAATCAGCCCTCTCGTCAACCAGTGTTCCTGCCTCCGAAGGAGTAAGGTCTGAGGGAGGATGATAACGAACCATAATCGATTCCTCGACTCGGGGATTTCTTCCACTGGTCCACCAGATGATTAACATCAAGATGAGCACCACCAGGGGCACCAGAAAAAACCAGTTGTCCATCAGAAACCAGATAATCGTGGTGATGGGGCCGGGTTTTCCAAGATATCCTTTGGGAATACCCACGACCACGGTGAGTCCTTCCCGGATGTTTAAACTATCAACCTCAAAGACGATCTCACCCAGTTCCTTACTCTCCTCAGCCTTCGATTCTCTTGTGTCTCGGGGTCCGGTGAAACTTTGGGTGATGACCTCATCCAGGGGAACGGCAGCTGGGAGGGATACAATTGCCCGGGCTTGCCCAATGGGAACGAGCCACTCATCACCGGTAGCGTTCCAATAAAGCTCATCATGATCATCAAAGTAGTTGATGGCTCGTTGTACTCGATAGCTTATGACATACCAGTGTACTCCAGAGATGTATCGGTCAGGGTCGCCAATCTTTATTTCCCGGTAGAGCCCCTTTCGACTTACCTGGTAGGGATAGGACTGTCCGTTTTGGTCTTCGACGGATAGGACTTTCAGGCGCAGGTTATATTTCAGTGAACCCCTGCGGTAGCTCACCGGGATGGTGCGAAAAATCCCGTGCCTGCTTTCTGACTCGAAGTCAACCTGGATTTCCTCTCTCACCAGGAGGCTACTGTCAGCCTTCACGGTAAGATGGGTGGAGAAATCGCGGATGAACCACGCTTGAGCAGTGCCCACCATCAAGAAGAGAATTGCCACCAGGGCCAATGAGGTGAGAAAATAAGATTTTGTTGTTCTCATCGGAATTTCACCTGTGGAGTTTTTCGAATCTCTGCTTCTGTTTCCGAGGGAAGAAGGAAGTAATCAAATTGCTGGAATCGGAAAGCATTTGCAATGAGATTGCTGGGGAAGACCTCGGTGCGGGTATTGAAATCACGCACCACCGCGTTGTAGTATCGGCGGGACAGTTGAATTTCTTCTTCCAGCTTGCTCAAGTCTTTCTGCAGGCCCAGGAAGTTCTCATTAGCCCTCAGGGCTGGGTAACGTTCAGAAATGGCAAACAGACTTTTCAAGGTAGCCTGAAGAGCATTCTCAGCCTCACCTTTTGCCTGCCCCGGAGCGGTAACCTGCATCGCTTTGGCTCGAGCCTCGGTAACCTTGGTAAAGGTCCCCTGTTCGTGAGCAGCATAACCTTTCACCGTCTCTACCAGATTGGGAATCAGATTGTATCTTCTCTTGAGCTGTACGTCTACGTCCGACCAAGCCTGACGAACTCTGAACTTCAACCGCACCAGACGGTTATAGATAGCCACTACCCAGGCCACCACAATAATCACAACCAGCAAAATAATAATCAAGCCTATCATTTCACATCTCCCTTTCTGTTTATATTCTTCGTTAAATTAAGCCATAACGCCTTTCAAACATTCTGTTTTCAGGAAGCTCTCTTTGAGCCATTCACCACATGGCTCTCACCCGGGAACTCAACTACTTACCGGTCATGTAATAACTAAGCCGTAGGAATCTGGTATATCTACGCAGGGCATCCCTGCGAGTCTTCTTTCTGGCCAAATCCCTTTGGGCTTGTTGGTAATTGGGAATATCATCAAGGAGTTTCTGTAAATATTCCTGTTCCTCTTGCTCGCTCATAGAGGTATCTCGGATAACTCGCATTTCACCTGAGTCGAGAAAAAATCCCCCACACGCATAGCACTCGTCAACGTTCACTTCCTTCGAGGATTGATACTTATGGGTGTGCATAGGCAGACCACACTTAGGACAGTTGATTTTCTGCCGGCTCTCATCGTTCAGGTGTGGATACTCAAGAGCTTCCTTGAGTGCATCTCCCAATCCCTCATTTTTCTCATCGAGCTTGCTCAGCTCAAACCAATCAAACCAGATCCCCTTACAGCCTCTCCTGCACACATCGACTTTCACATCTCCAAAATCTTCCTCAACCATCTCTTTTCCGCATATGGGACATTTCATCACTCTCCCCCTCTCCCTTAGTGCTAATAATAAGACCCAGATTAATATCAGATTCTTGCTGATACCTCGCCCTTCATGGTGGACGCTTCTTTCTAAAGATCCCTCTCATAGTAAATTATCAATGAGACAAATAAAAACAAGAAGGGGCATCCTATGTAAAACAGAACTAATTTCCAATATTCAACATCCCATGAGTCTTCCAGAATTGATGTAAAATGACGCAATATTTCAAATGGTGAATACAAAAATTCCCAATTTGTAACCATCAATAAGAAAATAAATAGAAACCATACAATAATCGCTGCTGAAACCGAAAAAATTGTCTTGGAAAAAATAGAAGAAAACATTACTCCGATTGACGAAAAAAACACTAAAACTAAACCTATTAATGCAATAATAAAAAATAGATTTCTATAACTTAGGTCAGCAGGTAATAATTCAAAGTTCCATAAAATCCCTACCATCAATGCAAAGATTAGAAAATATACTACGCATACGACAGCTATTTGCGAAATGAATCTTGATAACAGATATTCCCAACGCTTAACAGACTTGCTGAGTAAGGAATCTGCTATCCCACCTATTTCCCCTGATATTGAAACTGAAGAAATTACTACCGCAATAATACTGCCGGAAAAAACAAAGAATGTTAAAAGAGAATTAATAGCTTCTAAATTCCTATTTACAAGAGTAAATAATAAACTAAGAAATAAGGCGATAATAATCCAGCCTATTTGTAAATAACTTTTGAAACCCGCTTTTATTTCATATTGATATAAGGTGAGAAATACATTTTTATCTAAGTAACTTTTATACTCTTTAAGTATTCCTTGAAATTGCTCGTAGAAACCCATGCGATTTCTCCTCCTCTAATAAATTCAAAAATGCCTCTTCAAGATTATCTGAACCCGAATCAAATGAGATTAATTCCAGGTCCTCTTCCACTAAAACCTTAAATATATTCAGAAGTGTTTTGGAATAATTCTTAGAATCATCAATGCCAATTTTAATTATATGTTTAGAATAATCCACATTTATCACATTTGCAATTGCTTTCAATTTCGTGAGAAACAATTGGACTTCACCCTCTACTTGAAGTTCAATTGTGTTCCTTTTGATTAATTTTTTAACCTCAGTTATTGTGCCACTAAATACGAGTTTGCCATTATTTATGATACCTATATGAGTACAAAATCTATCAATATCTGATAATATATGTGAGGAAATAAATACCGTCTTTCCCTCTTTGCTACCAAGTTCCGTAATTAATTTCATAGCTGAAGCACGTCCCACGGGGTCAAGTCCCAATGTCGGCTCATCCATAATCAAAAGTTCTGGGTCGTTTATCAAACATGCAGCTATTCCAGCCCGGGTGATTTCACCAGTTGAAAACTTTTTAATTTCTGATGAAGATAATGATAATAAGTCTACACTTCTAATCAATTCCGTAACTCTTGGTATTCGTATGTCTC
>JAUWZM010000025.1 GCA_030615365.1 Candidatus Aerophobota bacterium
CGAGAAGGAGAAGGAGTTTATCCGATTTGGGGACAATTTGAGGTTATTATGTCGCACGGTACCGTGGCGAATGAGCATTTCTGGGAGGCTCACGCTGGACCAGCGGGTCTCATGTGTGCGAAATAAGGACTCACCGCACTCAGATAATCACATAGGGAAGCAGAACTGAAGCTACTCTGCTTCCCTATTCTTCAAAAACCAACTCCTTTGATATCACAGGAAATTTCATCGCCTCCCTCTATAAAAACGCACCATGGGAAGCGAAAGAAAGTATGTCTCAATGCGTGAAGATCGGCACTCTCTATCCCTGCTCTTTGGCTGAAATGCCGAAGGGGGGATTTGAACCCCCATGGAGTTGCCTCCACATGGTCCTGAACCATGCGCGTCTGCCAGTTCCGCCACTTCGGCTTTCTTCTTAATTAAATCAAAACTGCATTTACTTTATATTATTTTGAAGGTTCTGTCAACGAGATTTCAAAAACTTGATTTCAAAAACTGAGGGATGGCAAACAGCTCGAAGGGTGTGTCTCCTTAATTTCCTCGAAAGGAAATTATTGCCTTTTATTTAATTACCCTTTTTGGTAGGTTGAAATCTTTTCACCTGGATAAACACTAAGAGGAATCTGACGGAATTCCCTTTTCCCCTGCCAATGCTACTATTGACATTATTTAAAATTTTGATTATACTTTTTATAAAAAATGAAAAGAGAAGTTTTGCGCCGTAACATTTTACTTAAGCGACGTAATCTGTCTTTAGAAAGTATTAGAGAAAAGAGTGAGAAAATTAGGGAATTTTTCTTTAATTTTCCCTTAGTGGAAAGCGCCAACCTTATTCTTTTTTATCTTTCTTTACCTTATGAGGTACAAACTGAGCATTTAATAAGAGATGTCCTTGGAATGGGTAAAAGAGTTGCTGTTCCTCTGGTTAAAAAGGAGAAAAGAGAAATTGTTCCCTGTGAGCTAAATAATTACGATAAAGAGCTTGAGGATGGTCTCTGGGGTATTTCGCAGCCTAAAGTAGGATGCAAACGTGTTGATATTAAGAAAATAGACTTGGTGGTTGTTCCGGGAGTGGTTTTTGATGAAGCAGGGCATCGTTTAGGATTTGGCGCAGGATTTTACGATAGGTTTTTAACACTTCTTCCCTCTACCGCTAAGACAGTCGCTTTCTCTTTTGAGATGCAAATAGTAAAAGAAGTTCCCTGTTTGCCGCATGATGTCCCTGTAGATTATATAATTACCGAAAGACGAGTAATAGAGTGTAAAGGCTAAGGCTAAGGCTAAGGCTAAGGTTAAGGTTAAGGTTATAAGGCTAAGGTTAAGGCTAAGGCTAAGGTTAAGGCTAAGGTTAAGGTTGAGAGCCATGAACTATGAGCTATTATCACTTGGCTACAGGACTACCAGACTATTAGACTATATTCAAGGAGGATTCCATGTATCTAAATAAGCCGTTAAAAAATTTTTTGTTGGATACTTTCTCTCGAACTCCCACCCCGGGAGGGGGAAGCGTAGCTGCCTTAACAGGGGCATTAGGAGCATCTCTTCTGGGCATGGTGGCAAACTACACTTTGAATAAGAAAAAATTTGAGTCAGTAGAGGAAAGAATAAAAGAGATATTGAAAGAACTGGAGGAGAAAAGAGACAGACTTTCTCAGCTAATCCAGGAAGATATTGATGCCTACCAAAATTTTTCCAAAGCTATGAACCTGCCCAAGAATAATCTTGAAGAAAGAGAAGCTCGAATGAGAGCGCTCCAGTCTTCTTTGGAGGAAGCTGCTCAGGTTCCTTTAGCCACAGCTTCAGTTTCATTTCGACTCATAGAAATAGCTCACGAGCTTCTCTCTAAAAGTAATCCCAACTTAGTAAGTGATGTGGGAGTAGGGGCGATTTTGGCCTGGTCTGCTTTGGAGAGCGCTGCTTTGAATGTAGAGATTAATCTTTCCAGTATTAAAAATTCTTCATTTGTGGAAGAAAAACGAAAATTTATTTCTCTTCTTTTAAGTGAAGGAGAAAAAATAAGGGAGGATGTGGTAGAGAAAGTGAAGGAAAAAATATCTTCTCAATGATTTTTAGATAAAAGAAGGATTCTAAATGAATGTTCTTTTTGCTGTTTGCTCCTGGGGCTTAGGTCATGCAGTGAGAGACCTTCCCCTAATGAAAAGAATTATAAAGGAAGGATATCAGTTAACAGTAATAGGGGAGGGAAGGTCCTTACGCTTTTTAAAGGAAGAACTTAAAGGTAGTTGCTCCTACAGGGAGATACCTGATTACTCCCCGGCCTATTCGAAAAAGAATTTTTCTGTAACAAAATTTGTGAGTTCTTTACCTATTTACATAGGTGAGATTATTCAGGAACATAACAGGATTGAAAAATTAGTTAAACTACATCATTACGACAGAATTGTATCTGATAGTCGCTTTGGTGTTTATAAGCGAGGGATTCCCTCATTTTTTATTTTTCATCAATTACGATTCATTACTCCAAGAAGGGTGAAATTTTTTGAGAGATTCACTGAAGGTTTTAATTATCTGTTTAAAGATAATTTTGACAAGTTCTTAGTCCCCGATACCGAGGAGAATGGTTTAAGTGGAGATCTTTCTCATAATTTACTTTACTTTAAACAGGACAAGGTGGAATATCTTGGTCCCATTAGTGATCTTGAAAGGAAAGATCTTTCTCAGGATATTGATTATTTCATCTCTCTTTCAGGACCCGAGCCTCAGCGCAGTGTCTTGGAGAAAAAAATAATAAATCAAGTTTCCTCCTTAAAGGGGAAAGTAGTGGTTACTCTGGGAAAGCCCGAGGAGGAAAAAACAGAGTATCTTTCTGACAACATTCAGGTATTTAGCTGTTTCAATAGAAAAAAACAGCAAGAGATGATGAATAAGGCGAAACTTATTGTTACCAGGCCCGGTTATACAACGTTAATGGAACTCGCGTTCCTGGGGAAAAAAGCTCTATTTATCCCTACTCCCGGGCAAACTGAGCAGTTATACTTAGCGAATTATCATAAAAATAAAAAAAATTTTTACAGTGTGTCCCAGAATAATTTAAACTTAGCCATGGATGTGGAAAAAGCTAAAAAATACAGGGGACTATCTCTTGATTTTTCCTCCAAAGAAGCAGAGGATAAATTTATGCGCATAGTATTTGACCAATGAAAAAGAATCTACTTATCATTCTCTCTGGTGTAGCAGGAACCATTCTGGTAGTTTTGGTATTTTATTTTTTTAATGTGGCAGGAATATTTTCTAATGTGAAAGAAGTTGGTCTGTTGGGAGCAGGGATTTTCATTGGCAATGCCTTTTTAATTCTTTTGATCGGAACCATATCCTGGCAAATAATTTTAAAATCCTATGGTCATAATCTTCCCTTCAAAGATGTTCTGGTAGCTAAATTTATAGGCTCCTCCATTAGTTATCTTACTCCTTCTATGTATATAGGAGGAGAGCCAGTGAAAATTTATATTTTAGGCAAAAAATTTAATCTTTCTATAACGAAGATAGGGGCCAGTGTGGTTGTGGATAAGTTTCTGGAGCTGGGGGCAGCTTTATTTTATATTTTTTTGGGAAGTATCTGGACTTTAATTGACCACGATCTTCCCAGGCAGGTTTACTGGTCTTTGGTAGGGGTTAATATTTTTTTCGCCTTTGTCATGGGATTGCTTTTGTTTAGCTTTTTTTTCCAAAATAGATACTTTTCTCGTTTGGTTAACCTTATAGGAAGAATAAAATGTTTTTCTAAGACTGTCTCCAGGCTTGAACCCATCGTAGCTAAAATTGAAGGAGAGGTCTTTTCAGCCTTCAGGCAGCACAAGAGAAGTACTTTATTTGCTTTTTTACTGTATCTTTTCGCAGGGTATCTTATCTTTATTAAGCCCTCCATCTTCTTTTGGTTTCTTGATACTGTTTTTAGTTTATCTCAGCTTGCTCTGCTTTATGCTCTGACCCATATAATTCTTGCCTTCCAGTTTACTCCTGGTGCTTTAGGTATATTTGAGTTGGGAGAAATAGGGATTTATCGACTAATAGGAGTAGGTTCACAACGGGCGCTCGCGTATAGTTTAATGGTTCGAATTACTGATTTAATAGCAGTTGCAGTTGCGGGAGGTTTAGGTGTTCATCTGGGAGTAAAATATTTCTGGAGAAAGAAGAAGGATGAGAATCTGTGTGGTCTCTGATCAGGCTTTCCCTGCTCAAGGAGGGGAAGGGGTAGCTATCCAGGGGTTTTGTTTAAAGCTCCAGCAAAAAGGCCATCAGATTATTTTTTTAACTTCTCGAGTTCCTCATCCCCCAAAAGTTAGGAAGATCAAGGTATTTAGATTTCTTAGCGTCCCCATTTCCCAAGAAAGAGGTTATTTTGCTTTTCCTAACCTGGCTACGCTTATTTTTATTTTAAAAAAGGAGAGAGTGGAAATTGTTCATAGTAATCTTCCTACCTTTTTTGGATGGCAAAGCGTTAGAGCTGCCAGGCGACTAAAGATTCCCGTTGTGTTAGGTTTTCATGTTCAGATAGGAAATGTTTTTCCTTCCTCATCAGCCTTTTTGCTTCCCTTCAAGTGGTTAACAGAAAAGTGGTTTTCTTACTATTACTGCCAGGGGAATGTAAATGTAGTAGTTACCCCTTCATTTTTTGCTCGAGATACTTTAAGAAAATATTCTTCCAGACCTGTAGAGGTAGTGAGCAATGGGGTTGATATGGATATCTTTAATTATGCTCAGATTGATAAGGGAAAATCTGAGGGATTTAGAGAGAAGTACGGTCTGGGCAAAGACCCTCTTTTGCTTTATGCGGGAAGATTAAGCAGAGAAAAGAATGTGGAATATTTACTTTCCATAATGAGTGTCTTACATCAAGATAGTTTTCCAGTCAGGTTATTGATAGTAGGGCGGGGGAGCTTAAAAGACAAATTGGTAAAGCGATCTTTTGAAATGGGTTTGGATAAATCTGTCATCTTCACTAATTATTTAGAAGGAAAAGAGTTAATCTGTGCTTATCGGGAGGCAGAGATTTTCATCCTTCCCTCTTTCTACGAGCTTCAGAGTATAGTTCTTTTAGAGGCAATGGCTATGAAAAATGCTATTTTGGTAAGTGATAGCAAAGATAGTGCTGCCCGGGAGCTTGTTAGAGAAGGTGTTAATGGATATACTTTTAGCTTGGCAGATCCTCAGGATGCGGTGAGAAAAATAAAAAGAATAATTTCCAGTGAGAATCTAAAAAGATCAATGCAGGAGGAATCCCTTAAGGTTGCCTATGACCATAATATAGATAAAAGTGTCTCTAAGATAGAGGCGCTTTACAAAGATTTGGCAAGGAGGTCACAATGAAACCTGTAATTCAGGTAGCCTTAGATTTTTTAAATTTAAACCGAGCTTTAAAAGTAGCTCAAGCAGCTGTAACTGGTGGAGCAGATTGGCTGGAGGCTGGCACGCCTTTAATTAAAAGTGAGGGGTTGAATTGCATCAGAGCCTTAAAAGAGAAGTTTCCTCATCTTCCCATTGTAGCTGATCTAAAGATTATGGATGTGGGAAGGATTGAAGCGGAAGCAGCTTTCAAAGCAGGAGCTGAGATAGTTTCTGTTTTAGGGGTAGCGTCCGAGACTACCATTGAAGAATGTGTTCGGGCTGCCAAAAACTATGGGGGGAAGGTAATGGTTGATCTGATGAATGTTCCCTCTCCTCTAAATAGAGCTAAGGCTGTGGAGGAAATGGGGGTAGATTATATTGGGATGCATCTGTCTATAGATGATCAGATGGTAGGGGGAGATCCTTTTGCTTTACTCCATGAAATTTCTGGAGGAGTAAATCTTCCCGTTGCCATAGCTGGAGGAATAAACTCAGAAACGGCTGCCCCAGCAATAGATGCAGGAGCAAGTATTATTATTGTGGGGGGAGCAATTTGCAAGGCTCAGGATCCTCAAAGGGCAACTATGATAATTAAAGAGGCCATAAAAGAAAAGAGGATAATAAAAACAGATTTATTTAAAAGGGGAAAAGAGGAAGAGGTCGCTACTATTTTTTCTCGAGTATCAACTGCTAATATTTCTGATGCCATGCATCGAGAGGAAGGAATTGAAGGGCTATTAAGGATAAACCCTGGTAGAAAAATGGTGGGAAAAGCGTTCACTGTTCGCACTTACCCTGGAGATTGGGCTAAACCAGTGGAGGCTATTGATAGAGCAGAAAAAGGACAAATAATTGTTATCGATGCTGGTGGAGTCGTTCCAGCCGTATGGGGAGAACTGGCTACTCATTCTGCTTCAAGAAAGGGATTGGGAGGTGCGGTAATTTACGGAGGAGTGAGAGATGTTGAGGATATAAAAAAGTTAAATTTTCCTGTGTACGCTAAGGTTATTACACCCCATGCGGGAGAACCTAAGGGTTTTGGTGAGATCGGAATTTCTATTCAAATAGGGGGAAGAAGAATTCATAGTGGAGACTGGATAGTAGGCGATGATGATGGGTTAATAGTTATTCCTCAAGGAAAAGTAGTTGAGATGGCGAATCGATCTATGGATGTATTAGAGAGGGAGAATAGAATCAGGGAAGAAATTAAGGAGGGAGGTACTTTATCCTCGGTAATGGAGCTACTCCGCTGGGAGAAAAAATAGGCAGACATAGAGGTCTGCCTATGTCTTGTTTTTCCAGATTTTAACTTTTTTTATTCTTCGATCGTCAGCTTCCACTACTTCCATGTCGGTATTATTATACTTGATTTTTTCTCCTCTTTCAGGCATTCGGCTGAGCAATGTAAATATGAGACCTCCGATGGATTCAAAGGACACGGCTTTTTCAGGAAATAAGGTTCCCAACGCCTCATTAATTTCGTCAATATCTGTATCTCCCTCAACTAAGGCAGATCCATCATCTAAAATTTTTATCTTTTCCACTGTGTCGAAATCGTATTCATCTTCTATCTCTCCCACTAACTCTTCCAATAAGTCCTCGACAGTAATGAGGCCGGCTACCCCTCCATACTCATCAACTACTATAGCTAAATGAGTTTTTTCGTTTTGCAGGTGGCGGAAAATTTCACTTAATTTAATAGTATAGGGGACAAAAATGGGAGAATGCATTATATCTTTTACCTTCATTTTCTCCCAGCAATGGGGTACCCTCAATAGGTCCTTAGCGTAAGCTATCCCCATGATATCGTCTATCCTCTCTCGATAGACAGGTATTCGAGAATAACCTACCTTGTTTATAAGTTGAGATAATTTTACCAAATTATCTTCCTCGGGAATACAGGTCATCTTAGTTCGGGGGGTCATTATTTCTTTAACCCGGGTTTCATCAAATTCCAGGGCTGAGTGAGCTAACTCCTCTTCCCTTTTTTCTAAAGCTCCCTCTTCCTGTCCAATATCAATTAGAGTATGAATTTCCTTTTCTGTAACCAGGTGATTTACCGGTTCCTCTCCCAATTTAGATATTTTTAATAATCCTCCGCTTAAAAAGGTGAGAAAGCTAACTATGGGAGCAAAAACCTTGGAAAGAAAAAGGATTGGAACAACAGTCTTCAAGGCTATATTCTCAGGATGCTGACGACAGTATCTTTTAGGAGTTACCTCTCCAAATACTAAGACAGCAAAGGTCATAATTCCAGTTACTAGACCTACTGCCAGCCCAGGTGTTCCCTTTACTACGCGTTGCACTAAAATAGTTGCCAGGCTAGCGGCAGCTATATTTACCAGGTTATTTCCTATCAGAATGGTAATCAACCATTGAGAAGGTTTAGATAGTAGGAGATGTATCTTTTTCCCTTTCTTAGGATTTTCCTCCCTCATCCTTTTCAGGGCAATTTTAGATAGGGAAGAAAGGGCAATTTCCGAACCTGAAAAAAATCCTGATAGACCAATACAACAAATTAGCGAGACTAATATAATTAGTGAGTTAACCAAAACTAAATTAATTCCTCCTTAAAGTGTCTTTGCTCTATCTGTCTTATTTTGTTGATACGCCTTAGGTGTCTTTCGCCATCAAAACCTGTGGTGAGCCATTCTTTAACTATTTCTTTAGCTAAGTCAATTCCGGTTATTTTCCCCCCCAAAATAAGAATATTGGAGTTATTGTGCCTTCTGGAAAGACGTGCAGTAAAGATACTGTAGCAAGGAGTTGCCTGTATTCCGGGAAATTTATTAGCTAAGATAGTCATCCCTAAACCTGTTCCACAGATAAGTATCCCCTGGTCGAATCTTTGATCCGCTACAGCTTGAGCTGCTTTTTTCCCCCAGTCTGGATAATCAGTGGGTTTATCACTGTACGTTCCAAAGTCTTCATGACTTATCTCCTTGTCCTTTAGAAGTTTTTTTATCTCTTCTTTTAATTTGTATCCACCATGGTCTGCAGCTAAAGCAATTCTCATTTTCTCAATTTTTATCCCATTAGATGTGCATTGCCTAATGAGATGAGCTACCTCCATCTGTATAGTCTATTAATTTTTTACTTAGTATTGGATTTACTCTTGCCCTTACCACAATCTTATCTTTCAAGTACTCCTTATTGAGCACTTTTCCTTGTTCGTAAATTAGGGAAATTAAGTCACTTTTCTGGTAAGGGAAGACAAACTCACGAGTAATTCTTTCTTTTTCCAGGATTTGAGTTATACGGTCAAGTAAATCATCTATTCCTTTCCCGGTGAGAGCTGATATGGTTGTACTGAAATCAGTAGCTCTTTGAACCCGAGAGAGATGATGACCATTGAAAATTAAATCAGTCTTGTTTAACACATTAATCATTGGCTTATCTTCCACGCCCAGCTCTTTTAGCACCAGGTAAGTAGCTCTATTTTGTTCCTCAAATTTAGGGTGGGAAGCATCCAGGACGTTTATCAGCAAATCTGCGTCTTCTATTTCCTTTAAGGTGGCGTGAAAGGCAGCGATTAGATGGTGAGGTAATTTATTAATGAAGCCAACCGTATCAGTAAGAAGAAGAATTTGATGGTTGGGAAGAATTACTTTTCTGGTGATGGGATCCAAAGTGGCAAATAGTTTATTGTCCACCTTTGCATTCGCTTGAGTTAATCTGTTGAGCAATGTAGATTTTCCTACGTTGGTATAACCTATTAAAGCCGCAACCCAGTAAGACTTTCTTTTTTTCTTTAAAACTTCTCTTTGCTTTTCGAGCTTTCTTAGCTTATCTTTAAGGGTAGCGATTCGGGAACTTATTCTTCGTCGATCAACCTCGAGTTTAGTTTCTCCTGGTCCGCGAGTGCCAATACCTCCTCCTAAGCGAGAAAGAAGAATTCCTTTACCTCTTAAGCGAGGAAGAAGATAGGTAAGTTGAGCTAATTCTACCTGAATTTTACCCATTCCAGAACGAGCTCTCTTGGCAAAAATATCCAGAATTAATTGAGTTCTATCGATAACCTTGTTTTCTATTTTTTCTTCTAAATTTTTTTGCTGGAAAGGAGTAAGCTCATCATCAAAAATCACTACTTTTGCTTCTAATTCTTTAGATAAGTGAGCTATCTCTTGGACTTTACCTTTTCCAATGTAAAAGGCACTATCTTTTGCTTTGCGAGTTTGAGTGACTGTGCCAATTACTTTCCCTCCGGCAGTTTCCACTAAATGCGATAGTTCCGTTAAAGAATCTTTCGGAGACCACTCATCAGTTCCTCTTTTTTCTCCACAATTCAAAGCAACTAAGATAACCCTTTCCCTTCCCGTCTTTTCTATTGATTTTGTTTTACCTTCTCTGGTTAAAATCTTAGGTTTTTTCCTCCTCATAGTTTGTATTGTTATAATTTTAGTCTTAAACTAACTAATGTCAAGGTGCATCGAAAAAATTCCTTTATCATTAGGAGGGACAGAGCTCCTACGCAATCTCACAATCTTCTCTTAACAGAGCTTCAATGACAGGGGAAGAATTTTATACTTTTTTAGAAAGGCCACTGCTTTTTTCCTTAGATATTCCCCGTTTGGAGCTTTGAATAAAATTGTATAAATGATCAACCTCAGCTATTCCTTCCAATTCATTTTTTATTTTTTCCAAAGCCTGTTTGGTATTAAAATTTGATCTAAAAAGGATCTTATAAGCTTTCTTTAAGCTGTTTCTAATGGGAAGAGGAAAATTAGCTCTTCGCAGCCCCACAGTATTTAATCCCCAGAGAGTAGTAGGATTTCCATAAGCTTTGGTATAGGGAGGAATATCCTTGATTACCCTGGAACATGCACCAACTATTGCATAAGTACCTACCCTTGTGAACTGGTGCACAGCACTTAATCCACTGATTATAGCTTTATCCTCAACCCTAACATAACCAGCTAAAGTCGCTACATTGGCCATAACTACTCCATTTCCCACCTGGCAATTATGGGCAATATGGGAGTAGGCCATTATAAAATTATTGTTACCTATTCGGGTAACACTATCTTCTTTGGTTCCTCTATGGATAGTAGTGTATTCCCTGATAATATTTCCATCCCCAATCTCTACAAAACTTCTCTCTCCCTTGTACCTTGTATCTTGAGCTGGAGTCCCAATGACTACACCTTTTTGGATGTCACATCTGCTGCCAATTTTTATCCATCCTTCCAGGAGAACACTGGGACCAATTTTAGTTTCTTTACCTACGCTGACGTTTTCTCCTATTATGGAATAAGGGCCTACCTGTACCCCTTCACTTAACTGTGCTCGAGGATGAACTATAGCTGTGCGATGCACTACTATTTCCATTTTATCTCCTTCAAGTTAACAAACTCACTTTATCCTTCTTTCTCCTCGGATGAGAAAGTTTTCCAGTGTTGCCTGCAGGTTACTTCTCAACAACCCATCATAGGAAGAGTACATTGGAAAATCAACTTTTTTCTATTGTGAGATTTTTGGATTTCCTTTTTTAGGTGGCTGTCCCTTTTCAATACAGAACAAGATCGGGATCTGGTTCTGTATTTCGGGCTAACCCGGCCTTCTTGTTTTATATTCCTCTTTTTATTTGTTACTATCTTTGCCTCTTAGTTTCGCTATGGTTTGTAAGCTCAGACCCCAGATTTGAACAAATCCCCTGGAATCTTTTTGGTTAAAGGTATCCTCCTCTCCATAGGTAGATAGTTTCTTATCGTAAAGCGAATAAGGTGATTTTCTACCCGTTACCTGACAATTTCCCTTAAAGAGTTTCATTCTTACCATTCCAGTGACTACCTTTTGAGTCTCGTGTATAAAACTATCCAGGGCGTTGCGTAAAGGAGAATACCATAAACCGTTGTACACTAAATCCGAATAAATACTCGATACGATAGGTTTAAAGTGAAGCGTATCTTTATCCAGGACTATTGACTCAAGTTCTCTATGAGCTTGATGAAGAATGACAGCAGCCGGAGCCTCATAAATTTCCCTTGATTTTATTCCCACCAGTCTATTTTCTACCATATCAATTCTACCCACTCCATTGTCTGCTCCTGTCTCATTCAACCACTTGATAAGTTCTATCGTGGAATAATTTTTTCCATTAATCCCCACCGGCATTCCATTTTTGAACTCTATCTCTACATAGACAGGTTTTGAAGGAGACTCTTGAAAAGACTTAGTTATTTGATAGCTATCAGGTGGAGGTTCTCTCCAGGGATCCTCCAGGGAACCACATTCGATACTTACCCCCCAGAGGTTTCGATCTATAGAATAGGGAGATTCCTCTTTTATCTGGATGGGAATGTGATGTAATCGAGCGTATCTTATCTCCTCCTCTCTTGAACTAAGCTCCCATTCCCTCAAAGGAGCAAGGATGGTGATTTTGGGATTTAAGGCTTTAGCTGTTACCTCAAATCTAACCTGATCGTTTCCCTTTCCCGAGCATCCATGGGCGATAGCCTCTGCCCCCTCCTTTGTAGCTAAATGAATTAACCCTTTCGCTATAAGAGGTCGGGCTAAGGCAGTAGCTAAAGGATATTTTCCTTCGTAGAGAGCGCCAGCTCGAAGAGCAGGAAGAACATAATCCTGGCAAAATTCTTCCCTTAAGTCCTCTACGTAGGCTTTGCTTGCCCCAGTTTTAATGGCTTTTTCTTTAATTCCTTTAAGGGGACTGCCCTGACCAAGATTAGCAGTATAAGTTATTATCTGGGCTTTATACTTTTGCTTAAGCCATCGAAGGATTACCGAAGTATCTAACCCTCCCGAATAGGCTAAGACAATTTTTTTAATGGATTTCATTTATCTTCTCCTTACTTATGTGTGAGTATTGTCAAAAGTTCTTTCTTTTTTTTCTTTGGTAGCCTCAGGTTAGCACAGGCATCTTGCCTGTGTGAAACCTGCGTTTTTATGCATTAGTCTTCTCTTACGCAACTTAAAAGTTGCGGCTACTTTAAGAGGGCGACTAAAGTCGCCCCTACCCTAAAATAAAGTTCTTACCTCAGAGACAAGAAGCTATCCTTCGGGTAGGGGAGGCTTTAGCCTCCCAATTATTTTAGCAAATCCAACAAGATAGCTTTCTGGAGATAAAGTCTATTTTCCGCCTGTTCAAAGACAATGCTATTTTTTCCATCGATTACCTCATCGGTAATTTCCTCTCCTCTGTGGGCAGGCAAACAATGCATTACCAGGGCGTTTGGTTTTGCTTTTTTCAAAAGAACTGAATTTAACTGGTAGGGCTTAAAGATTTTTTTTCTTTTCTCTCTCTCTTTCTCCTGCCCCATACTTGTCCACACATCAGTATAAATAACATCTGCCTTTTCCACTGCTTCCGCAGGATTTCTCAAAAGGTGTAGTTCCCCCTTCTCTTCCTGAACTTTTTTTATTATCTCATCTTTGGGTTGGTATTCTTTAGGAGTAGCCACCCAAATTGGTATGCTTAGTTTTGCTGCTCCCAGGATTAAAGAGTGACAAACGTTGTTTCCATCCCCTATATACGCTAACTTAGTCTTATTCAGTTTCTCCCCCCTTTTCCAGAGGGTATAGTAATCTGAGAGAGCCTGACAGGGGTGAAGCAGATCAGTGAGACCATTGATTACCGGTATAGTAGCTGCCCTGGCCAATCTTTCTACCCTTTGGTGTTCAGTTGTACGAATCATGATTCCATCTACGTATCGAGATAAAACCCGGGCAGTATCCTCAATAGTCTCTCCTCTTCCCAGTTGCATATCATGGCTCGAGAGAAAGAGAGGCTTTCCTCCCAACTGATGCATTCCCACCTCAAATGATATTCTGGTTCGGGTAGAAGATTTCTCAAAGATCATAGCTAAGGTTTTCCCCTCGAGAGGATGATAAATTTTACCTTCTTCCATTAATTTCTTTAAATAATTAGCCGATTGGAATAGATTTAAAATTTTATTTTTGTCTAAATCCCAGATACAGATAAGGTCTTTTTTCATATCTTTTCCATTTTTTCTTTAATAATTTTGTTTGCCAGTTTTGGATTAGCTTTTCCTTTAGTTTTTTTCATCAACTGACCTATGAGGTACCCCAAAGCTTCTCTTTTCCCTTTTTGAAAATCCTTCACTGCCCTGGGATTTTCTTTAATTACTTCCTCTGTTATTTTTCTTAAACTTTCTTCATCGCTTATTTGTTGGAGACCCTTTTCCTCTATTATCTGTTTTATCCCCTTTCCAGTTTTAAACATCTGTTCCATCGCTTCTTTCGCTAAACTGCCACTTAGTGTTCCTTTCTTTATCTCAGCTAACACTTCAGTAAGTATAGCAGGGGTAATTTTTACTTTATCCAGCGACTTTCCTTCTCTTTTTATCAGTCTCAAAATCTCACCCATCACCCAATTGCTTACTACTTTAGGATGGGGGAATAGTTTTACGCATTCCTCAAAATAATCGGCTAAATCTCTGGAATCAGCAAGAACCTCAGCATCATAGGATGGGAGCTTATATTCCTTAATGAACCTTTCAATGCGACGAGAGGGGAGTTCGGGAATCCTTTCCTTTATTTTTTCTATCCATTCGTTTTTTAGTTCAAGGGGTAAAAGATCGGGTTCAGGGAAGTAGCGATAATCATGAGCCTCTTCCTTACTTCTCATAGAGATAGTTTTCTTTTTTTTGACGTCCCAGAGACGGGTTTCCTGGGTTAATCTTTTTCCTTGGTCTAAAACATTGGCTTGTCTTTGTACCTCTGAGACAAGTGCATCCTTTAGATCCTTAAAAGAGTTCATATTTTTAAGTTCTGTTTTTACTCCCAGCTTCCCTTCCTGAGCGGTCAAAGAAATATTGGCATCGCACCTTAACGAGCCCTCCTCCATATTGCAATCACTTACCTTTAAATACTGCAGAATTTTCTTTAAGTTGGTAAGATACTGATAAGCCTCATCTGGCGAATTGATATCAGGATAAGAGACAATTTCCATTAAAGGAATCCCAGCTCTATTGAAGTCAACAAAACTCCAGGGTTTATCCTGGGCGTCTTTGGTGGCGTAGCCGTGAATGAGTTTACCCGCATCTTCTTCCAGGTGTACTCTCTGTATTCTAATGCGTTTGGTTTTTCCATTTATCTTAATCTGGACATACCCAACTTTAGCTATGGATTCCTCATACTGAGAAATCTGATAATTTTTAGGTAGGTCAGGATAGTAGTAATTTTTGCGAGAAAATCTACAAAATCTTGAAATTTGACAGTTTACTGCCAGGGCTGTAGCAATGGTGTAACCCACTGCTTTTTTGTTAATTACAGGGAGCACTCCCGGTAGCCCCAGACATATCGGACAGGTTTGAGTGTTGGGAAGAGATCCAAAGTCAGTGCTACAACCACAGAATAGTTTACTTCGAGTGAAGAGCTCTGCATGAACTTCTAAGCCGATATTTGCTATATATTTCATTTTAAATTCCTATTCCATCTATAATAGAGCCACAGTACTTGCAGTGCCTATCTTTAATTTTAATTTTTCCTATCCAGTAGCCACTTCTATTAATGATTATTTTCCCACAATTCGGACAATACGTGTGTTCTCCCTCATTTCCAGGGATATTACCTATATACACATATTTTAATCCAGCTTCCATTCCTATCCTACGGGTTTGATCCAAGGTTTCTGTAGGAGTAGGAGGAAGGTTGGTTAACCTGTAATCTGGATGAAATCTACTGATGTGCCAGGGAGTATTTTTTCCTAAAGTGGCTATAAAACTAGCTATTTCTTTTTGTTCCTCTTTTGAATCATTTAACGTGGGGATGAGTAGGGTGGTTACTTCTACCCAGATTCCCAATTCTTTCATTAGTCTCAAAGTTTCCAGAACGGGCCTAAGATGTGCTCCACAGATCTTGTGATAAAATTCTTCCTTCATGGATTTAAGATCTACATTGGCTGCATCCATATATGGAGCTATTTTTCTTAAGGGTTTCTCTTCGATATATCCGTTAGCAACAAAGACATTTTTTATCTCTTCTTTTTTAGCTAATCGGCAAATATCATAGGCGTATTCAAAGAAAATGGTAGGCTCAGTATACGTATAAGCAATGATTTTAGTTTTTCTTTGTTTCGCTAGATTTATTATTTCTTTGGGAGTGATATCCTCTCCCGGAACATCCTCTCTTCCTCTAGGAAATCTGGAAATACTGTAGTTCTGGCAGTACAGGCAGTGAAAATTGCATCCTACTGTGGCTATGGATAAGGCGTTCTCTCCTGGATAAAAATGATAAAGGGGTTTTTTTTCAATGGGGTCCACTGCCAAGCTGATTACCTTTCCGTATACTAAGGTGCAAAGCGTTCCTTCTCTGTTTTCCCTTACTCCACATATTCCCCTTTTTCCAGGTGAGATTTTACATTTGTGAGGGCAAAGAGAGCACTTTACTTCCTTTTTCCCTATCTTTTCATAAAATATAGCTTCTTTCATGTTACTCTCTTTTTAACTTAACAGAAATTTTCCTTTTGTCAATAGCAAACATAGTCCAACATAGCCTCATAGTCCCGTCGTCCAATAGTCTAATATAGTGCTTCCTGAACAACATGACAACGATTTATCATTGCGAGCGATAGCCCAGGCAATCTCAAACCTCTACAAATTAAGGTAAATTATGATAACTTTACGCTCGACTAAGGGATCTTCAGTCTCCCATTTTTTGATCCGGGAGAACTTAATAGTACGGACGGACTACAGACTATAGGTTGACTTACCCCCTCTTTTTTATAAAATAAAGGTTAACAGTCCAGCTACTAAGTTACCAAGACGTGAAGGAGTGATGTAAATTTTAGATCTCTGATGATAGCAAGAGAATTGTTGTATAATCTTGGTGACTGAGGAATTACCATAAAAATTAAATGATTCTTACAGTTACCCTTAATGCGGTGTTAGATAGAGTAGTAGAAATCCCCAACTTTCAATTAGGAAAGGTTAATAGAATTGAGAAAGAGAGAGCAAGAATAGCTGGGGGGAAAGGAATTAATGTTTCCCGAGTAGTTAAGGCTTTAGGAGAAGATACTCTTTGCACGGGGTGGTTAGGAGGAACAGTTGGAGAGGAGATAAAAAATAGATTAGAAGAGGAAAAGATTCCTCAGGATTTTGTTTGTGTTAAGGGGAAAAGTAGAGTTAACTGGACCATCCTTGATGGAGGAGGACAAACCCACCTGGTAGATAGAGGTCCAGAGATATCTTTGCAGGAAATTAGAGCCCTAAAAGAAAAATTAGTGAAGCTCATTAAAAAAGCTACGGTAGTGGTCTTTTCTGGAAGTGTTCCTCCGAGAGGAGGAAAGGGGATTTACTTTTCTCTTTTGAGATTGGCTCACAGGGAAAAAAGAAGTATTATTAGCATTTTGGATACAGCGGGTATCTATTTAAGGGAGGGGATAAGAGCCCATCCCTTTATGATTAAGCCAAATCGAGAGGAACTGGAGGAGCTAAAAGGAGAAAATTTGACTTCTCGCGGTGCTTTATTGAGGTCTGCCCGCGCTCTTATAAGGAATGGTATATCTTTAGTGATAATTTCTCAGGGAGAAAGAGAAGTTGTCATAGCAGGTAGAAAACAAGCTTTAATCCTTTTTCCACCTTCTATTAATCCTCTAAATACAGTAGGAACAGGGGATGCTTTGGTAGGTGGATTTGCTGTGGGATTTAAAAGGGGGTTGGATATAGTGAAAACTTCTCGCCTGGGATTAGCCGCTGGAGCAGTTAGTGCTGAGAAAGGAAGAGAGGCTCCCTTTGTGCTCTCAAGAATAACTGAGCTATCTAAGCAGATAAGGGTAAGAGAAATTAATCTGGGTTTGGCAATCTGAATAATGATCATCAAAGTCTATCTTATGATGTCGCTTTGATTCTAATTTTCGTATAAGTAGCCGTAACCTTCAGGTTGCGTTGTTTTGCGCAGGCTAATAGCACAGGCATCTTGCCTGTGTGGAACCCGCGGCTACCAAATTATAGTTGGGAAGCGAAATACCCCTTATCCATGCGGAGAATTTTAATAATTTACCGAATTTGGGATTATATAATCTTGGAGCCTTTGTGGCTCAATAATACTAAAGAAGAAAAAAATGGAACAGAGTAAAAAAAAGAGAATAAATTATAGGAATAAATACATCCAGGCAGTGCATAAGCTGGAGAGAGAGAGTAAGAAATTGCAGGAAAGAGAGAAAGAAGTTGTGTCTCTCAACGATGAGCTGAAACAGCGAAAGGAAGAAATTGAATTTCTCGATCTCAAAGCTAATAGCCATCTTGATCATTCGAAGAGACTAAAAGCAGAGTATGAGAATTACAAGAAGCGAGCCGTCAAAGAAAGACAACAGATGGTGCTCTGGGCTGTAGAGGATTTTGTCAAAGAGCTACTGCCCGTTCTTGATAATTTTGAAAGGGCAATTAATTCCAGTAGGTCATCTCAGGATTTTTCCAGTTTATTAGAGGGGATTCAACTGGTGAGTAATCAGTTCAAATCTGTTTTGGAAAGGCAAGGTCTAAGGGAAATAGAGGCTGAAGGGAGGCAGTTCGATCCTTACTTGCATGAGGCCATTATGCAGATAGAATCTAACGATTATCCCGATAATTCAGTAGTAGAGGAGCTGCAAAGGGGATATAAATTAAAGGATAAAATCTTAAGACCCTCTATGGTTAAGGTTAATAAGAGGGGTGATTTTGATAAATCAGAAAAGAAAAAAAGTAGTGAGTAACACTTTGGCCACGGATTTACATAAATGAACACCAAGAAAATTGAATAGGGAATAATTGTTGAGTAATTATTGCTGATAATTAGTGGTTAAATATTAACAAATTTTTTAACTTAAAAGCAAATAAGGAGGAATTTCAATGGCAGATAAAAAAGTTAGGAAAAAAATAATTGGTATTGATTTAGGCACAACTAATTCTTGTGTTGCGGTAATGCAAGGAGATGAGTCGGTAATTCTTCCCAATCAGGAGGGCAGTCGAACAACTCCTTCTGTAGTAGCTTTTACTGGTAAGGGAGAGATGTTGGTGGGAGCTTTAGCGAAAAGGCAAGCTGTTACCAACTCAAAAAATACAGTAAATTCTATTAAGAGAATTATGGGGCGTCGGTTCAGTGAAGATGCGGTGAGAGAAGCTCAAAAGAGGGTTTCTTATGAGATAATAAAGGGTTCTGAGGGAAGGGTAAAAGTTAAAGTGAACAAGGGTGAATTTTTACCTCAGGAGATTTCAGGCCGAATTTTGCAAAAGATGAAACAAGTAGCTGAGGATTATTTAGGGGAAAAGATAGATAGTGCTGTTATCACTGTTCCTGCTTATTTTAATGATTCTCAGCGCCAGGCAACTAAGGATGCAGGGACAATTGCTGGTTTAAAAGTAGAGCGCATTATAAATGAGCCTACAGCAGCAGCAATGGCTTACGGATTGGAGAAAAAGGGAGAGAAGAAGATTGCCGTGTATGATTTAGGAGGAGGAACTTTTGATATTTCTATCCTTGATGTGGGAGGCAATGTGGTTGAAGTTTTAGCTACCAATGGAGATACTTACCTGGGGGGAGATGATTTTGACCAGAGAGTTGTAGACTGGTTAGCTGATAATTTTAAGAAGGAACAGGGAATAGATCTTCGTCAGGATACAATGGCTCTGCAGAGGTTAAGGGAGGCAGCAGAAAAGGCTAAGTGTGAGCTTTCCTCCAGCATGGAGACCCAGATAAATCTTCCCTTTATTACTGCTGATCAATCTGGACCCAAGCATTTGAATGTAACTCTTACTCGTTCTAAGCTGGAGCAGTTAACTGAGGATTTAGTTGAGAGAACTATGGTACCTTGCAGGAAGGCATTAAAGGATGCCAAGTTAAAATCCTCTGATATTTCTGAGGTTATCTTAGTGGGAGGGCAAACCCGAATGCCCAAGGTTCAAGAGGCGGTAAAGAAGTTTTTTGGCCGAGAACCTCATAAGGGAGTAAATCCTGATGAAGTAGTGGCGTTGGGAGCAGCTATTCAGGGTGGTGTATTGGCTGGAGAGGTAAAGGATATCCTTCTTTTGGATGTTACCCCTCTTTCCCTTGGCATTGAAACATTGGGAGGGGTTTTTACGAAACTCATTGAGCGAAATACCACTATTCCTACTCGAGAGAGTAAGGTATTTACCACTGCCGCTGATAGCCAAACTGCTGTGGATATACATGTCCTTCAGGGAGAGAGAACTATGGCCAGAGATAACCGAACCCTGGGAAGGTTTCAACTCGTAGGTATACCGCCTGCTCCTCGAGGTGTTCCCCAAGTTGAGGTGATTTTTGATATAGATGCGAACGGCATTGTAAATGTTACCGCGAAAGATAAGGCTACTGGAAAGGAACAGAGCATTACCATTAGAGAATCGGGAGCGTTATCTGAAGAAGAAAGAGAAAAGATGGTGAAAGGAGCTGAGGAACATGCTGAAGAGGATAAAAAGAAGAGAGAACTCATTGAGGCAAAAAATCAAACTGATAACATAATTTATGCCACAGAAAAGGCTCTTAAGGATTACGGAGATAAGGTAAGTGAGAGTGAGAGAAGTAGCATCCAAACTGCTATAGATGATTTAAAGAAAGCTGTTGAGGTAGAGGATGTTAATCAAATTAGAGATAAGATTAAGCATTTAGAAGAGGTTTCTCAAAAGTTGGGGCAGGCTGTTTATCAGGAAACAGCAAAACAGGAAACATCTGGTAAATCAGAAGAAGGAGAAGATGAGGCGAAGGATAAGGATAAGGATGAGGATGAGAAGAAGGAGAAGAAGGAGAAGAAGGAGAAGAAGGAAGAGGAAGACATAAGTGATGCTGACTATAAGGTAGAGGAATAAGGGTAAAGAATGGCAAAAAGAGACTATTATGAGATTTTAGGGATATCTCGAGATGCTAGTCCTGAAGATATAAAGAAGGCTTACCGCCGATTAGCTGTGAAGTATCACCCTGATAGGAATCCAGATAATTCTAAAGAGGCTGAGGATAAATTCAAAGAAGTTTCCGAGGCCTATAAGATACTTTCCTCTCCTGAAAAAAGGCAGATTTACAATCAATACGGACAGGCAGGTTTAGAGGCAGAAATGGGTTCAGGAGCCGAATGGAGAGGGGGTTTTGATCCCGTTAAATTTTTTGAGGAGGTATTTGGCAGGGGAGATGTCTTTGGTGGAGATATCTTTGGCGATTTTTTGGGTAGAAGAGCCAGAACTCAGGGAAGAGGGGGTGAGCCTGGGGCGGATCTTCACTATAGATTAAGGATTAGTTTCGAAGAGGCTGTTTTTGGAGTTCAAAAGAGTATTGAGGTTTCTACATATGAGCCGTGCTCGACCTGCAAGGGGAGTGGAGTTGAACCAGGACATCATCCAGAAACTTGTCCTTCCTGCAAAGGAAGTGGGCATATAGAGACGAGGCAGGGGTTTTTTTCTTTTTCCCGAACCTGCACTCAGTGTCGGGGAAGAGGAAGGATTATTCGCAATCCCTGCAGGAAATGTCGGGGAAGAGGAAGGATTAAGAAGAATAAGAAAATTAAGGTAACCATCCCTGCTGGTGTAGACAATGGATCTCGGCTAAGATTAAGGGGAGAAGGCGAGGCTGGTTTAGAAGGAGGCCCTCCCGGAGATTTATTTATTACCCTCAAAGTGAAACCCCATACTCTTTTTACACGAGAAGGGGATAACATACTACTGGAGGTCCCTATAAGTTTTGCTTTAGCTGCTATGGGTGGGGGAATTAGCATTCCCACTTTAGATGGAAAGGTGAGGTTAAAGATTCCTTCAGGCACACAAACCGGTAAGATATTCCGTTTGAGGGGGAAGGGTGTTCCCCATCTTAACTCTTTTCAAAAAGGTGACCAGTTAATTAAGGTATCGGTGGAAACTCCAGTAAATTTAAGCTCAGAGCAAAGACAGCTTCTCAAAAGGTTTGATGAGCTGGGGAGAAGTAATGAGCGATCCAAAGTGAAAGATTTCTTTAACAAGGCAAGGGACCTATTTAGATAAGCAACAGTCAATTGCTCCTGTAGTCGTAAAATACTCACTAAAGCACGTATACTATTGTCATTGCGAGCCTGCCAAAGACAGGCGTGGCAATCTCAAGATCTTTACAAATTAAGGGATTGCTTCGTCGCTTCACTCTTCGCAATGACAGAACAAAATGTGTAGTTAATTAGGAAACGAACTACGAGAAATAAAACAAGTGAGGTAAAAAATGAGCAAAGTAACACTTAAAGTTGATCTTAGCTATGAGCAGTTAAGAAAGGCTGTTTCCGAGCTTTCCAATGATGAGAAGGAGGCTTTATTCTTTGAATTTAGCCCTGCTTTGGGTAAAGCTTTACAAAAAATGAAAAAAGAAACTATACAGGAAGATAATGAAGGAAAAACTGTTAGTTTAGAGAATATCTAATAAATGAGTTATGAGATAAAATTCGGAACGAGAGCTACAAAACAGATAAAAAAACTGGATTTTTATATAAAAGAGATAGTGAAAGAGAAGCTAAGAAATGCTCTTACCTTAAATCCTTATAGATATCCTCTTTTATCGGGTAAATATTCTGATGTAAGAAGGATAGCCTTCTCTACTCCAGCAGGGCAATTTATATTATTCGAGAAGATAAAAAGAGAATTGTTATTCTTTTTGCAGGATCAAGAGAAAATTTTTATAAGGAATTGCAAAGATACTTAGGCTGATATGATGTTAGTAAAAGAAAAGCGTATGTCGTTTTAGGCTACCAGACTACACGACTATCTTGTAGGAGCTTCTATGAGCAAACGAGTGGCTTTAGCCACTTTGGGATGTAAGGTAAATCAATATGAAACTCAGGTTTTAAGAGAAAATTTTCAAAGAGCGAACTTTAAGCTGGTGAACTTTTCTGAAAAGGCAGATATTTATGTAATTAATAGCTGTAGTATTACCAAAAGGGCTGATGAAAAATCAATAGATTTGATCAGACAAGCCCTAAAGAAAAATACTGGTGCATCTGTAGTAGTAACGGGTTGCTTAGTTGAAGCAGAGGCGGAGATGATTAAGGATAGATTTCCCCGAGTTACGTTAATAGGCAATTCCGAGAAGCTCAAGATAGATGAACTGCTCGCTTTTCTCGATAGCAAGCATCTGACGGGGTTTGCCTCAAAGGGGAAAACAGTCTCTTCCATTCAAGGTTTTTACTCTCATGATAGAGCTTTTATTAAAGTGGAGGATGGGTGTAATCAATTTTGTACCTACTGCCGTATCCCCTTTGTCAGAGGAAGCAAAATTCGCAGCCGTATTCCCCAGGAGATCCTTGCCGAAATTCAGCTTTTATTAGATGGCGGATTTAAAGAAATTGTCTTGGTAGGAGTAAACTTGGGTCTTTACGGAAGAGACCTTACTCCTCCTTTAGCTTTAGATAACCTTCTTGAGATCATTCTTACTCTTAAAGGAAATTTCAGGGTAAGATTGAGTTCTCTTGAACCTAATTTAATACCACAAGAGTTACCAAATTTAATGCGTGATCCTCGAATATGTCCCCATCTGCATCTTCCTTTACAGAGCGGAGATGATGAGGTCCTAAAGAGGATGAGGAGAAGATATACCACAGGTCAGTATCTTAAATTGATAGAAAATCTTAGAAAAAAAGTCCCTTATCTTGGTATCACTACTGATGTTTTGGTAGGTTTTCCTGGCGAGGAGGCTCATCATTTTCTGAATACTTATAATTTTATAAAAGAGATCGAATTTAGCCGACTACATATTTTTAGATTTTCTCCTCGAAAAGAAACCCCTGCCTTTTTAATGACTCCTCAGGTTGAGGGAAAAATAAAAAAGGAAAGGAGTAAAAGGCTAAGGGAACTGGGCGGCGATCTTTCTTTAAGATTTATATCTCAATTTATCGGAGAAAGATTACCGGTTTTAATTGAAGGCAAAAGAGAATCCAAGACCCAGCTTCTCACAGGATACACCCATAACTATATTAAGGTTTTTTTATCGGGAAAGAAAGAGCTAAGGGGTGAGATTAAAGGGGTGAGATTGGTAAAGGCAGGTCCTGGTTATGCTCTAGGTCAATTATGAAAGGGAGGCTAAAGCCTTCCCTACCCATATAATATAAACTCTTATTCTCTTGGGTAGCTCTTATTCTCTTGGGTAGCTCTTATTCTCTTGGGTAGCTCTTATTCTCTTGGGTAGGGGCGACTTTAGTCGCCCTCTTCTGGGAGGGAAGATTATGACTCAGCCACCACATTTTGAGATGGATGGGGCAGTTTACTTTGTAACTACCCGAATAGCCAATACCACTTACAACTTTAACAGTCCAGAAATGGAATTAATTTGTAGAGCTATTAAAGAATTGGAAAGAGAGGGCTTTTTTTTGTTAGTTGCTTATGTAATAATGCCAGACCACCTTCATATTCTTTTGAAACCTATAAATAATAGAATCTCAAAAATTATGCAAATGATAAAAGGAAGAAGTTCAAGAGCTATAAATAAAGGGAAACTTTGGCAAAAGGGATTTTATGATTTAACACTCTTTTCTGAAAATAAATTTAAAGAGAAATTTAATTATATTCATTATAATCCTGTAAAACAGGGATTAGTTGATAAGGCGGAAGACTATAAATTTTCAAGTGGAATGTATTATAAAGTTAAATGTGGTGCTGTTTTTTATGAATAATTGGGAGGCTAAAGCCTCCCCTACCCATATAATATAAACTCTTATTCTCTTGGGTAGCTCTTATTCTCTTGGGTAGCTCTTATTCTCTTGGGTAGCTCTTATTCTCTTGGGTAGCTCTTATTCTCTTGGGTAGCTCTTATTCTCTTGGGTAGGGGCGACTTTAGTCGCCCTCTTAATGGGGTGTTTTTATGAGATCTCCTGTAAAAATTAGGGATTTAACTAACGAAGAATACCAAAGGATAATCGAAAGGTCCCGGAAAAGGTTCACACAAATTTTATCCGAAATTGTTCCTATAATTGAACAGGTAAAAGAGAAAGGAGATGAAGCAGTTTTAAAATTTACTCGTAAGTTTGATGAGGTAGTGTTATCCTTAGAGCAGATTCGGATAAAAGAAGAAAAGATTAAAGAGGCTTACCGACAGGTCTCCCCCCAGCTCATTCGATCTTTAAGGAAAATGAAGGAGCAGATTGAGGATTTTCATAAACACCAGATAAGAAGAGATTATATTCTTGAAAAGAGTTTATCTGGTAGAAAGGAGGCTTCCTATACTTTAGGAGAGAGGTTTGTCCCTGTGAAAAGAGCAGCAGTGTATGTTCCTGGGGGAAAAGCTAATTATCCATCCACAGCTATAATGGGGGTTGTTCCAGCCAAATTAGCTAACGTGTCAGAGATAATAGTTGTCAGTCCTCCAGAAGTTCCACCTTCTATAATCGTAGCTTCTGACATAGCCGGTGCAGACCTTTTAATTAATGTAGGAGGTCCCCAGGCAATTGCTGCTCTTGCCTATGGTACTCAGATGATTCCCAGAGTGGATATGGTTGTAGGTCCCGGAAATATTTATGTTACCGAAGCTAAATCTTATTTGGCTTCCTTGGGAGAGGTTGGTATAGATTGTCCAGCTGGTCCCAGCGAGGTTCTCATTATAACCGATGATTCAGCTAATCCTATTCACATTGCCTGGGATATAATAGCTCAGGCTGAGCATGATGAGAATGCGTGCTCTGTTTTAGTGACTACTTCTGAAAAATTAGCAAGTGAAGTGTCCGAAAGGTTAAAAAAACTGATTCCCACTGCATTGAGAAAAGCTATAATTCAGAGGTCATTGGACAGCTACGGCGCTATTTTAATTGTTTCTCATATAGATGAGGCAATCCAATTTGCCAATGATTTTTCTCCTGAGCACCTGGAAATAATTACTGATAACCCCGACAAAGTTTTATCTCAAATAACTAATGCTGGTTCTGTTTTTCTTGGTCCATTCTCTCCTGTAGCTGCTGGAGATTACTTTAGTGGGACAAATCACATCCTGCCTACAGGTTCTTCGGCTAAATTCTTCTCCGGACTTTCCGTAGAAACTTTTCTCAAGAGAATAACCTATCAGAAAATTTCTCCTGAGGCTTTAAAATTAATGGAAAAAGATATTGCCAATCTTGCCAGGGAAGAGGGTTATCAGGCTCATCTTAGTTCTATTCAGGTTCGCCTTCCCTGAGGTCTATGAATTTATGATTTTGACTCGCTGTCGAAGGGCATTACCTGAAGGAGCATTGATGATCTACCTTAACGAAGTCTCTGAGTGGAGGAAAGAGAAAAATTTGGGTTTGAGTAGCAAAGTGACGAGTTTAAATTTTTCCCGAAGATGAGGAAGCCGAGCAGAGATAATTCAGGGAGCATCCCCAGCAAGGGAGGGGAAGCCCGAGGCTTCCTTGATTATTTTTTAGTATTCAGCTATTATACAGATTATGAGAGCAAAATTACCTAAATTTTTTGGTTTGGTCATGTTTTTTCTGTTTTTCTTTACTTTTTTGCCCGCTTACTCGCAGGGGGATCTCTGGGAAGTAACCCAGGAAAAGTTTTACTTTGGCCCCTATGTGTATCGACTTTCCCCTGAGGGGAAAGTCGATTTCTCCCCACCTTCTTCTTTTAAATCAGATATAATTGATACCAGCTTTCTCGGGAAATCCTACCTTACAGTGAGAGGAAGGAAAACCATACAGATAAAGTATACGTACTTTCATTATCTTGATCCTCAAACTCAGGAACAGAAAGAAAAATCAACCTCTACAACTGATATAGAACAAAAGCTCCAGTTAAAAGTAAAGGGAAAAATTGGCGATAGAATATCTGTAAATGTTGATTATGATGATACTGCTCCCCGTACTGAACAGCAGAAAATCCATGTAACCTACAAAGGGGGGAAAGATGATATTATTCAGGAAGTAGCTCTTGGAGATTTGAGATTGGCCATTCCCAGGACTGAGTTTGTTTCCCATTCAGAGAGTGTCTTTGGCGCCAGAGTGAAGGCTAAATCTGGAGATTTTCATCTGATGGGAATAGGTAGTGTAACGAAAGGGGTTTATGAAACTAAAACCTTTACGGGGAAAACTACTTCTGAGGAAAAGAATATTTCTGATACCGGTTATTTTAAAAAAAAGTATTTCAAACTTTACTTCGATCAGGATTATCCTCCGGATAAATTTGGCAACCCTTCTTTTTCTTATACCTCTGGAAGTGCTGAAATCTGGATCGATGATCAGGACAGGGCAAGCGATATATCGGGATTTACGGTAGAGATGACTGTGGAGCCTATTTCTGGAGATATTGCTTACACAGGATGGTTTGACCGCCAGTATCTTGGTCAGGATTACTCTGTGAACTATAAGGAGGGAGTGATAAATTTTTATAAAAGCATAGGCGATCAATTTGTTATAGCCGTTAGGTACAAGGATAACAATGGTAACTATCGCCCCGACCCCGGGACTGGCTATACATACCATATGATTAGAAAAGGCCCTGATCCTCTTTATGATGTATACGGAATTAATAATCGCTATTATTTAGGTTCTCAGAAGATAAATCAGGATGATTTTATATTTAAAATTAAGGATTTATCAGGGAATGTCGTCTATGATTGGGCGACTCGAGATACTGAACCTTCTTCTTATGAGGTTCGCATAGACTTTGATTTTGGTATAGCCAGGGTTATCAATCCTACTTCTTCAGGGACTTACTATAGACCCTTTCCTGATGCCTATCCCCCCACATTTTATCATCGTTATACCTTGTATACTGCGTACTCTCACGCAATTGATGCGTACTTTCTTCGTCCCGATGTTGTTCTTGGAAGCGAGAGAATTTACCTTGATGGAAAACTCTTAGTCCGTGATGAGGATTATATAATTGATTACGCCTCTGGATTTCTTAGCTTTGTTGATCCCGGTCGAATAACTTCTACTACTGAGATAAGGGTAGAGTATGAGTATTCACCCTTTTTTGGAGGTCAGGCTACTCTTTTAGGAGCACGATTAGAATTTATTCCGAGTGAAAAGTTCCTTGGGCTATCTAACTTTTATCTTGGCTCTACGTTTCTTTCTCAATCTGCTCCCAGGGCTGCAGAAGTGCCAAAGGTTGATTCATCCCCTATATCTCAAGAAGTAATGGAGATAGATACTCATTTCAGCCTTCATGCCAATTTAGGTGACAGATTTCCCATCGATATTTCCTTTTCTGCAGAGGTGGCTCAAAGCACCTTTAATCCTAACACATTTGGAAAGGCAATGCTGGAAGATTTTGCCTCAGCCAGAGTGGAAGATGAGGTACCTTTGAATGAAGATAGCTGGCAGCTGTCGAGCAATCCGGGGCAAGAACCCTCAAAAAGAGATGAAATTCAGATTTCTGATACAGAAATTAAGGGAGATAAGGTTAATCCAATATGGAGTGAGGATGAAATAAGAATTCTTGATTTAGCATATGATTTTACTTCTGCAAGCTGGGATTCAGTGGTTTGTTCTCTTTCTCCTGTAGGCAAAGATTACACTGATATGAAATATCTTGAGATCTGGATAAAGGAGATACCATCTGAGGCTACTGTTCATTTTGATTTAGGATTGGTAAATGAGGATACTAATGGTAATGGTGAACTTGATACCGAGGATAAAAATGGAGATGGTGTTCTCAACCCAGGAGAGGATACTAATGGTAATGGTGAACTTGATACCGAGGATCTTAATGGCAATGGAGTGTTGGATACAGATGAAAATTATTCTACTTATAATCTGTCTGACTATGTTCCTGAAAAACCCGATCCTGCTGCCGAATGGTGCAAATACACTATCCCTTTAAATGATGCAGGCAATTGGGATTTGGTAAAATACCTCATTAAGCATGTTCGGATATGGATTACTGGCTACGGAAAAGATACAGTAATGCTTGCTAAAATTAGTGCCTCAGGTAATCTTTGGGAGAAAAAGGATGTAGATGTGAGGGGGGTAAATAACTACGATGATATTGATTTTCCCGATCCCCTTGAAGAAAGTTCCGAGTTTCGTAGCTACTATAGGGAGATGTATGGAACTATTCAAACCTCAGAGGGAAAGTATAGAAAGGTATCAGCTATCTCCATATCAGGGGAAACCGGTTATATTCAAGAAACTTTCCTCGCCCCTAAGGATCTTTCTGACTATCGTCAAATTAATCTTTGGCTATATAGAGAATATGGAGATGGAGAATTTTATCTTCGTTTTGGCTCTGATGCAGATGTTAACTACTATGAGTATAGTTACCCCCTATCTTCTCAATCTACTAAAGCTTGGGTAAATATTCAAATTCCCTTTCCTGACTTAACCTCTGAAGGAAATCCAATTTTTAACGATATAAACCAGGTAAGATTGGGAATAAGGGGACTGGCCGCTCACATATACATAGATGATATATACTTGAGCGATGTTTATGGAAAGGAGGGACGAGCCCAGCGTTATTCAGCGAAAGCAAATTTTTCAAAGTACTTATCTCTTACTGGTGATCATAGAAAAGTTGATTCATCCTTTAATATAATAGGTGCATCTCCTACCAATCAAGAGCTTGAGATAAAACGCTGGGGAGCAGAGCTTAATCTTATCTCTTCTCTGCCTGTCTTTTATGAGAATCTGGAAAAATCTACCCGGAATATGATTGTTGAGAAGACTACTTTAGAAGAAGTGGCACAAACTAGCCTATTAGAAAAATCTGAAGTGTACAAAGCTGAGTTTAATTTTATCTCTTTCCTGCCCATTTCTTATAGAAATCTGGAAAAATATACCGTTAAAGAGACTACGTTAGAAGGGGCGACAAAAACTCACCGATCAGAAAAATCTGAAGTGTACAAAGCAGAGCTTAACCTTATCTCTTTCCTGCCTATTGCTTATCAGTTATCAAAGGAATCCATCCATTCTATAACTGAGGAAACTACTTACCAGGAGGACAAAGAGTTAAAAGAAACTAAATCCTATAAAATTGGATTTCGTCTTCCTTCTTACCCTAAGTTACTATTTGAGGGATTTAATTCTCTTGCCCGCTATCCAATTAGGGATAATCCGGAAAGAATTACCAAGGATTCCCACAAGCTTTCCCTCGATTACAAGATTCCTATTAAGTTTTTTATATTACCCACAGATATCTCTTCTTCCTATCAGCTAATTACAACCAAAACCGAAGTTGAATCCAAACCCTTAATTCAAGAGATAACTAAAAAGGGAAGCATTACTCTTCCCTTTCGTCCGGCTCAAAACTTTAACTTTGATGTGAGTTTTTCTCAAATTGATACCAATCAGGAAGAGGAAGGGGAAGAAAAACCAAAATACAGAGGAAGATCTCTTAGCGTCCATTCCAGACTTAGTCTTTTTCGACTCTCCCCCAAGATGGAATACAAGGGAACCTGCATTGAGGATAATTTTTCCTCCACCGCTCCCTTTGAAAGAAAGGTATCCGCTAATTCCAAGTTTTCCTTATCTCTTCCTTTTCGCTGGAAGACCTTCTTTAAAGACCCTAAAATTCTTGAGAGCTTGTCTTACTATTCCAGCTACACCATAGAGAAGCAATTAATTTATGAGAATACTACTACCACTTTTGATTTTTTTAGTCAGGTAGGATTAAAGGATATTCATATCAAAGACGGAAATGATAAGCTCAATCTTAAAAAGAGGAGTTTTTCTCTGCGTCAAACCTGGAAACCTTTTAATTTTTTGAGCACTAACCTTGAGTATGGAAACGTAGAAAATGATGAAGTGAAGGAGGGAGCTCCCCTTTTCGTGACGGTAAAAAGCTGGCCAGTGGGCAGTTTTAGCTTTGATCTTAACTCTACTCCTCTAATTGATGGAGTTTCCCGTTCTCTTTTTTCTTCATCACATCTTTTACTAAAATATACTAAAAAAGAAACGGTCAAAAGAGATATTTCTACTGTTATTACTCAACAGCCTTCCATTGCCTGGAAAATAGCATTTAAAAAACCAAAGAGCCTTTCCTCTACTTTTACTTACGAATCTACCAGGGGTGAGGAGAAACTTTACGGAGAAGTGGGGAAAATTCATAGTTTTTCCTCTAATTATGGGTTAAAATTTGACTATTATGCTTATCTACCATGGGGAGTAAAGATTCCTCTCATCAGCCAGATAGTAAATTTTAAAAATGAGATTCATCTTTCTGCTTCTCTATCTCGGGAGTTAAAACAAAAGGAGGTAGCTCTAAAAAAATCTGAGGATAAGGAGACCTGGAAGCTTGCTATTCATATTGCTTACAAGATGATGGAAAATATTAATATGAAATTGGGACTGGAGGGAAGTTATTTTAAGGATAGAGTAGAGGTAGGGGAGGATTATTATAGTTTGGGAGGCTCTATTTACGTAGAGATAAAATTTTGATGTAGCCGCAGGTTTTGACCTGCGTAACGTTTTTTCCTTGGGTGGGGGAGTTCTCTCCTCAAAAAAATTTGCAAAATCTTTTAATATTTGCTATAATTAAAATAGATGTTTAGATTTATAGTATGTCAACTGTATACTTATAAGGTAGGGATATAAATCTACTACTACAAGTAAAAAATAGCGAAAAGAAAGGCAAATGGGGGGGGGCAAAAGGAAGTTCAAGAGATAAAAGTATCTCCTGCACAAAAACTCCCTCAAAAACCCCTTAAAAATGGATTTGAATTTGTTTCTATTATTAACAGAGTGATAGCTCATTAAAGTTCTCCACCTGGGTAGAGGAGGCCAATATCATTTTCCTTTTTTCCTCTCTCCTTTGTGGGAGAGGATTAAGGTGAGGGGGAATATAAAACAAGGGGGGGTAATCATCTAACCTCCTGATTGGAAGCTCAACCTATGGCAAAATACTACAGAAAAAAAACTCAGAATAAAAAGGTAACTTTGCTTAGCAAGATAATCCAGGGTATCATCGCCTCTTTTGTTGTAGGAATTATCATCCTTGCCTTTAGATCCCGAATCACCAGCATCCCTGTTGCTATGGTGGTTATAGGAGTAGGTGCCCTCATTGTATCTTTATTCTTGCACCCTTCTTATAAAGCTATCTATCACAGTTTAATATGCGCTGCCTGCTCAGGGTTAGTTTTACTTATCCTTACCCCTTTCATGGCTAACATCTCTCTTTTTGAAGGTTACAAAGCAGCAGTTGCGAAGAAATGGGACATTGCTATTAAAAACTACCAGAAAGCCCTAAAGTTTGATTCCCGTGATGGTGAGCTTAATTTTTACATCGGTTATGCGTATATGAAGAAAAAGGAGTATGATAAGGCTGGCTATCATTTTAAAAGATCTCTTGAAACTAAGCTTGACCCAAGTGCCTTTAATAATCTGGGAAATGTGTATCTTGAACAGGGAAAACTAGAAGAGGCTGAGCAGGCTTATAAACAAGCTCTCTATTCTCAAGTATCCCGAATGTATTCCCTGAATAACTTGGGAGCTATATACCAGAAAACAGGTCGTCTCGATGAATCTTTGGCGATGTTTAGCCAGGCACTTGAGGCATCTCCTAAATACGATATAGCCAGAAAGAACCTGGAAGTAGTTATGAATCTCAAAAAAAAGTATGCCTATATAGAAAAGCGCTATGGGAAGGATTTTTTAAGAAACTTTTTTACAGCCCAAAGCTACCTTCAGAAGGGGAGGAAGGCTCAGGCAAAAGAATTTTTTGCCAGGGCAAAAGCTCTTCTTTTAGAAAAGGATAAAGATATAGGCCCTGGTCAATCGGACTGGGATGAGATTCGACGCAACTTGAACTCCATCTCTCAGACTTACTCTATCGTGGGTAGCAATCTGGTTAGGCTTGGCGAGATTCAGGCGGCTATTTCCTTGTATGAGCATACCCTCAATTTAAAACCAGGTAATATCAAACAGCTTTATCAGTATATTGCCTCTCTTTACATGAAAATTGATGAAAAAGAAAAAGCGGATAAAATGCTTGAAAAAGCCCGCTCTCTCAAGTAGCCGCAGGCTTTAGCCTGCATACTCAATCTTACTTTGTAGTGGTCAAGCTTGCTTGACATCTTTCCTGAGTTCCTTTCTCGAGTTGTAGCTTTCTTCAGTAGTAGCAGTCAAGCTTGCTTGACATCTTTCTTTATTTTCCTTCTCTCCCTTCCCCTTGTGGGAAGGGATGTAAGAGGAGAGGGTTCCAGAGAATCTCCTCCTTCTGTCCTTGCCCCCCTTGACTTTTATCAATTTTGATGTATAATTATTGTGCATAAAAATGTGATATTTTATACACAAGAGGAAATAAGCAATGAGAACTACTTTAGATATCAATAAAGATCTTTTGAAGGACATAGTAAAAATTACCGGGAAAAAAAGTAAAAGCAAAGCTGTTAGTAAGGCATTGAGTGAGTATGTGCGGAGAGTAAAAATAGAGCAGTTAAAGAATTTATCCGGAAAAGTAAAGGTACTTGATAACTGGCAAAAATGGCGGGAGATGGAACTTAATGAATAAGGTAATTGTGGATACTTCTGTTTGGATTCAGTTTTTCAATATTCCTGAGTCTAATGAGAAAAAACAGGTAGATGCTCTCCTAACCTATGATCGTGTAACCATAGCGGGAGTTATTATCTCTGAACTACTTCAGGGCGCTAAATCGCAGGAAGATTTTAGAGAAATAAGTGATAAAATAAGCATTCTGCCTTATTTAAAAACTTCAAAGGATACCTGGATTAAAGTGGGTGAAATTTCATTTAAATTACGAAAGCAGGGTATAACTTTACCTCTTACTGATATTTTTATTGCTACTTTAGCTCGGGAGAATAACTATGAGGTATATACCCTGGATTCCCATTTTAAGGAAATTCCCAGGGTTAAACTTTATTCTGCTAATGCAAAAATGTAGTGCAGGTCTTTAGACCTGCCCAGTATCTGTCATTCTTTGGCTTCTTTCTCGAGTTGTAGTCTTCAGTAGCCGCAGGCTTTAGCCTGCGTACTCAATCTTACTTTGTAGTGGTCAAGCTTGCTTGCTTGACATCTCTTCTGAGTTGTAGTAGTCTCAAGTTGTAGTCTTCAGTAGTGGTCAAGCTTGCTTGACAGCTCTTTATTTTCCTCCTTTCCCTTCCCCTTGTGGAAGGGAAAGAATATCAGATTCCTTCTCTCCTCCCCCTTGAGGGGGGAGGATTAAGGTGGGGGTGAATGGGTTTGTCATTGCGAGCGTAGATAAGAATTTATTGTTCTTTGCTGTATTTGGTGACTGTAAGCATTAATAACTGGAGCTAACGTTTGCTTGACAGAATA
>JAUWZM010000133.1 GCA_030615365.1 Candidatus Aerophobota bacterium
GAGACAAAGTATGGTGCTATTGAGAATTTAAAAGTAGCAAAAAAGTGCGCTGAGCTCTTTCGGAGGAACCATGATAAGATCGATGGTATTCTTATAAGTCTTTCAAACTTTGGTGATGAGAGGGCAATAGCCGAGGCTATCAGAATGTCTGGTCTTTCCGTTCCGGTGCTTGTTCAGGCTTATCCTGATGAGCTTACAAGGATGGAGGTGGAGAAGAGGCGGGATAGCTTTTGCGGAAAACTTTCTGTATGTAATAATCTAAAGCAATATGGAATCCTCTTTTCTATCACTAGGCTCCATACAGTTTCTCCATCTTCAAAGGATTTTCTTTTAGACCTTGACTGGTTTATGGGGGTATGCCGGGTAGTAAAAGGGCTTAGCCAGGCAAGGATTGGAGCTATCGGCGCCAGAACGACCCCATTTAAGACAGTACGCTTTAGTGAAAGATTGCTTGAAAATATCGGTATCTCCGTAGAGACAGTTGACCTTTCTGAAATAATCATAGCGGTGGAAAGATTAAAAGATTCTGATAAGGAAGTTCAGGATAAGTTGAAGGTACTTACTTCTTATTGTCCGACGAGCGGAGTAGCTTCATCAGTCCTTTTAAAGATGGCAAAATTAGCTGTTGTCCTTGATAGATGGACAAAAGAAAATGAGATCAATGCTTGTGCACTTAGATGTTGGCCAGAATTGCAGGATTCTCTTGGAATCTTCCCTTGCGCAGTAATGAGTATGATGAGCAATTCTCTTTTGCCCTGTGCCTGCGAGGTAGATGTAATGGGTGCAATAGCGATGTATGCATTGCAGCTGGTAAGTGGTCTACCTTCAGGACTTTTTGACTGGAATAATAATTATGGCGATGACCCCGATAAACTTGTTCTTTTTCATTGCAGCGCTATCTCCAAGGTTATGTTAAAAACTATTCGCATGGAATATAATGCCATAGATGCCAGGGTACGCGGCACATCAGATGATTCATATGGCACCTGTGTTGGAAGAGTGAAGTCTGGTTCCATAACATTTGCTCGAATCTCTACAGAGGAGGTTGCAGGCAGGATTATTGCTTACATTGGGGAAGGTGAATTTACTGATGACCCACTGGAGACATTTGGCGGGGTTGGTGTAGTAAAGATAAATAGACTCCAGGAACTTCTTCGTTTACTCTGCAATAGGGGATTTGAGCATCATATCGCGGTTAGCCACTCACTGGTAGGGAAAGTCCTTTTTGAAGCTATGCATAACTACCTCAATTGGGATGTTTATTATCACAATAAATAACCGAGGTGTATATTTTGTCTTAAAGCATCAGGAGTTCAAGGTTTTATCCGCTGCCAAAGTGTTTTTCACTACAAAATCGAAACTTAACTAAGTTTCTAATATGGAGCATAAAATGGACTGTTTTCTGGGCATAGATTTGGGCACTTCCAGCGTGAAAGTGGTTGTGGTTGATGAGACAGGAAGGGTTGTCTCAAAATCATCCGAGGGATATAGCATTTATTCTCCCCATCCTGGTTGGGCTGAGCAGAATCCAGAGGAATGGTGGACAGCCACTGTTAGGGCAGTAAATAAAGTTTTCGATCAAGCTGCTTTAAATTCGTCGCAAATTCGAGGAGTAGGAATTTCCGGGCAGACTCACGGAACGGTGTCCTTAGATAAAAACTTATTTCCCTTGCGAGGTGCCATTATCTGGATGGATCAAAGAAGCATTTCTCAAGTAAAAAAGCTTATGGGAAAATTTGGGAGAAGGCTAACCCATATAACCGGGCTTCCTATAGCCTGCGGCTTTATGGCTCCCTCTCTTCTGTGGATTAGAGAGAACGAACCTTTAATATGGGATAGAATATACAGGGTTATTCTCCCCAAAGATTATATTCGGTTAAAGCTAAGTGGGGTGATAGCCTCTGATGTCACGGATGCTGGGGGGACGCTCCTCCTGGACACTGCCAAAAGAAGTTGGTCAAGGGAAATCATTAATGAATTAAGCATCCCTTACGATTTTTTCCCTCTTCTTTATGAATCGCCTCAAATTACAGGACGAGTGACTAAAAAAACAGCTAAAGAGATTTCTCTAAACAAGGGAACCCCGGTCTTCGCTGGCGGGGCGGATCAGGTAATGATGGCGATAGGGAACGGAGTAGTTGAGATGGAAGGGTTAGCCTCCAGCATTGGCACAGGGGCCCTTTTAATAGCCGTGACTGATCACCCCGTGATAAAGCCTGATGAAGTTCTTCACACCATTCCCTACGCCCTTCCTGAAAAATGGATTCTTATGGGGGCGATTCTTTCCGGGGGATCATCTTTAGACTGGTTTCTCAGCCAGATCGTTTATGGAGAGGGTTCTAAAGAATTGAATTCATACCGATCTTTCTTTAAGAAAATTTCCTCCACCTCAGCCGCCTCAAAGGGATTATTATTTCTTCCTTATTTAGAGGGAGAAAGGACGCCTTATCTTGACCCTCGAGCCAGGGGAGCTTTTATAGGGCTGAGTCTTCACCACTCTCGAGGGGATTTGATCAGGGCGGTGATGGAGGGAGTAATTTTTGCCTTAAGGGATTCTCTTGAGGAGTTTAAAAAATTAGGGATAAAGCCGTCTTATGTAATCACCTCCGGAGGGGGGGCAAAAAATAAGCTCTGGCGACATATACAGGCGGATGTATTTAACCTGCCGGTTTTCACTGCTAACACAGAGGAAGCCTCGGCCTACGGAGCCTCGTTGATAGCGGCAGTGGGAACGGGCATTTTTTCCACAGTGGAGGAGGCTTGTGAAAGCTGGATAAAAAGGGAAGACGAGGTTATTCCCAACTCTAAAGAGGTGAAAATATACGAGAAGGCTTATCAGGTTTATCATAGCTTATATCCCAAGTTAAAAGATAACTTCCACATTCTTTCAGGATTGGAAAATACCTCATGAAGTCCCTCTTTTTTCGCTCCAATGTGGAGCCTGTTCCGAGCCTGTCTTCTGTCATTGAAAGTGTTACTTGAATTGGAGGTGTTAAAAATACTTTTAAAAGAGGTAAATATTTCCCCGGAAGATATTCAAAAAATATTATTGGCTGGAGCATTTGGTAATTTTATTGATAAGAAAAATGCAATAAGAATAGGGTTAATCCCTTATTTGCCTTTAGAAAAAATAGAATCAGCCGGTAATGCGGCTGGAAGAGGGGCAGAGATAGTTTTGCTTTCTGAAAAAACGAGAAAAATATGTGAAAGGATATCTAAAGATATTAAGTATATAGAATTATCTTCAAGAGCTGATTTTCAAGAAGAATTTATACAAGCGATGTCCTTTTAATTTTATCGTGACAGAGGATGATTCTCTGACACGCTTAAGCATGATAACTAGACCGTGTCAGAGAATCTCCCCTGTCACGTAACACTTCCCTATTAACTAAGTTTAAAGGTCTTCCTCCTTCTAAAACTCTTTTTACCTCTTGGGCGGCTGATTTTCTTAATTCTATTTCTGCCTCGACTGAATTCCAAGCGACATGGGGGGTATATATTATTTTGTCGGTATCCATTATGTCAGTTAATGATGGTGGATCTTTTTCTAATACATCTAATGCTGCTCCAGCAATTTTGCCATTTTTTAGAGCCTTATATAATGCCTTCAGATTAATAATTTCTCCTCGACTGGTATTAATTATAAAAACTCCCTTTTTCATTATTTCTATTTCCTTGAAGTCAATTAAATGTTTTGTATATTTATTTAAAGGACAATGCAGAGAGATATAATCTGATTGATGTAAAAGAGTTTCTAATTCTACTTTTTTTGCGCTATATTCAGATATTAATTTACTATTAACAAAAGGATCATACACAATTATCGAAAGTTTAAAAGGGCGAATTTTTTCTGCAACTCTTTTTCCTATACTACCAAAACCTATGATTCCGAAAATCTTGTTCTCTATTCTAAAAATTGGATCTCCCACTAGAGGGTCCCAGGATCCTCTTTTTACTGACTGGTCATATTTTGAGATTTTTCTTATTAAATTTAATAACAAAGCAACGGTATGAGTAGAAACTTCTTCTACACAATATCGAGGTACATTTGCCACGTATATTTTCTTTTGAGTTGCTGCTTCTAAATCAATATTATCTAATCCAATTGAGTATTTTACTATTACTTTGCACTTGTGTAGATTTTCTATTACTTTTTTTCCAATAGGAACATAAGAAACCAGCAAGCCATCCATTTCCGAACCAAGTCTAATTACATCTTCCTCAGTCTTACAGTGGCCAACCTTTACTACTACATCGATTTCTGCAAGGATTTCTTTTTCTATACATATACTTTTATGATAAGGATCAGTTACTAAAACTTTAAATTTTGAGCTCATTTTACTCACATTTTAATAATTATTTTTAAGTTTTCTGGTTTTGTATAATCCTCAAGAGCTTTTTTGATTTTATCTAATGGTTTAACTGAGGTTATTAAAAGAGTCGCTGATATGCGGCTTTCTTTTAATAATTTTAAAGCAATATTGAAATGAAAAGGTTTATAGGCGGAAGTTCCGATAATTTTGATTTGGTCATAGTGTATTTTATCAGAATCAAGTTCTAATTTGGAATTTGAAGTAGCACTTCCAAAAATAAATACTGTACCCTGTTTTCTGGTAAACGAGAAACTTTCTT
>JAUWZM010000132.1 GCA_030615365.1 Candidatus Aerophobota bacterium
TAAAGCTTATGAGGAAAAAAGGAGAGGGAATAATGAAATTTCTCCCTTCAAAAAACAAACACCTCATTTAGATATAAAAAGTTACATTTTAAATGATTTAACAACCCCTACTTTGGTTACCTAGTTATATGATTTGACTCGCCCCCAGAAAGCAAAAAAAAATTGACAATGCAGGTAAAAATCTTATAATCAAGAAACTAACTAACCCAGGGAAATTCAATGAGACTGCCGCCATGGATCAAGAAAAGAGTTCCTTCGCTTAAAGTCTTAGAAGAAATGGAAGGATTACTTCACTCTCTTTCTCTTCACACAGTATGCCAGGAGGCAAGCTGTCCCAATATTGGGGAATGTTTTTCTCGAAAAACTGCTACCTTTATGATTCTGGGAAAAAGATGCACCAGAAATTGTAGATTTTGTGCGGTAAAAAAAGAAAAGCCTCTTCCTTTGAATCCTGAAGAGCCGAATAATGTAGCTAAGGCTGTAAAACTGTTAAACTTAAGCTATGTTGTTATTACCTCTGTCACCAGAGACGACCTAATAGATGGGGGAGCCACTCAATTTGCCCAAACTATTAAATCAATGAGGGTTTTATGCGGTGAAAATATCCGCATCGAGGTTTTAATTCCAGATTTTAAAGGCTCTTTCTCCTCGCTTAAAAAAGTATTAGAAGCAAAACCAAATGTTTTAAATCACAACTTGGAAACAGTACCCCGTCTTTATCCTGAAGTAAGGCCTCAGGCTAATTATAAACTTTCTCTCGAGGTGTTAAAAAAATGCAAAGAAATAAACCCCTATATCTATACTAAATCTGGCCTAATGGTAGGGTTAGGTGAATCTTTTGAAGAAGTAACAGGAGTTATGAAAGATTTAAGAAAAGTAAATTGTGACTTTCTTACTATAGGTCAATACTTACGTCCTTCTCCACATCATTTAGAGGTAAAAGAATTTATACATCCAGAAAAATTCCAGAAATATGGAAAAATTGCAAAAGACTTAGGGTTTCTCCATGCAGCCTCCTCTCCTTTTACCCGCAGCTCTTACCATGCTCAGGATATACTAAACCATCTAATAGATAAACCGTAATAGATTTTCTAAAATTCTTGTTTTCTCTGGTAATTGTAGCTGCCCAATTCATTGGGCAAATTTAATGCGCCGATAAATCGGCAAGCTACAGCAATGACAAGCGAGGAACCTCACATTTTTCAGAGAAGCTTCACTATTACACTACCAGGGATTATGCGACTAACTAACTATTTACTATTTATATGCTCCAATTAATGGTGCATCTGGATTTGTTCCTGGACCAAAATGTCTTAAAATGACCAGATTTTCATGGGCCTTATTTGTGAATGTTACTCCTTTTTTTGCTGCTTCAACTGAAACGAATAACTCATCATACGTGAAGTCTTTATATCTAATCATAGTAGGGGACTCTACGGGCAATCTCCCCACACTCCCGTAACCTTGCACTACAATTAATCCATAGGCCCCTTTATCTTTTATGGTAACGCTTTTCCCAGGGAATACAGTTAACTCCTTTGCACTGAATACATCTCCCGTTCCATACACAATCCACTTCTCCTCATATCCCTCATCTTTTGTATCAGCTACAGGTATTGGTTCGGTATAATGGTTATCTTTAAAGCGCTCATCAACATTTTCTGGAAAGTTTATCATACCAACAATAAAATCAAGATCATGATGTTTATCCGGTGGAACATCCTTCACCAAAAGATCCCAGGAAACTGGTCTTTCCTCAAGCAATGACTGAAACATAGCAAAGACATCAAATGAGCCTTGAACCTCATAGGTAACCAGGGAACCTGGGGCATGCAAAAGTCCTGGTGGAATAAACCATCCTGTTCCTGGCACAATCTTATAACTTCTGGCGTAACTCAATATCCCATTATCACCTTCATCCCAGCGATTAAGGCACCCCTTCACATCTTCTTTCGTTGTTCCAGGCTCAAGACCAAAATAAGTGTAAGGAGCTCTGTTCTCAATAAAGTTAAGCTGTGGTGGAAAATAATACGCTTCAGGTTTTCCCTTTTTCCCTACAAGTTCTGCATGTGTATCATCCTGGTGAAGGTGATGGGAGATGGGACCTAAATTATCAAAAAATTTTGTTAATACTTTCCAACCACCGTATTTTTGCATAGTCTCTTTCCCCAGGATAAGATCTCCCTCCACTTCAACAGCATCTCTTAGAAGAGCTATCTTTTTATCGTGAAATGCAATATAGCTTAAACCCTCATCTTCCGGAGTTCCCGGTCCATTGTCAGCAACTGATGTAGAGGAAAGCCATCTTTCATCAATACCGCCTCCATTAACACCAAGGATGTAAATATCTCGCGGGGCTAATTTCATTCTCCTCCCAGGAACAAGAAAAGACCTTGGAACCCAGGTTGGAGCCAATCTAAAGATCCCTTCCCCTGACTCATAAGCCTGCACGACTAAACTTTTAAGTGCTTTCTCTTTCATTTAATTTCCTCCTGCATTGCACTAATTCTATGATTTAAATTCCTTAAAGTAGGATAGATATCCCTGTAAATCTGAAATCTCTCCTCGTATATCCCCACCTTGTCCTTTTGAGGATAAAAGACCTCTTTTTCCTTTACCACTGTTCCTACTGCCTCATCTATGGATTTATACTCTCCTATGGCCACTCCAGCAAGTATGGCTGCTCCCAGGGAGGCTGCTTCGGAAACCTGTAGCGATACTATCTTTTTGTTGTAAAGGTCGGCTTTGAGCTGTAGCCATTTTCTTGATTTTGCTCCTCCGCCAATAGCTCTAAGCTCAGAAACAGCTATACCTATTTCCTCTAAAAGAGATAAATTCTGTTTCATTTCAAAGGAAACCCCCTCTAATATAGCCTTAATTAAATCAGATTTGTTTGTATCCAAAGATAGTCCTAAAATTGCCCCAGAGGAGGCAGCATCCATATGTGGAGTACCCGTAGCAGTAAAGTGAGGAAGAATAAAAAGAGAGGAGGGCCTGGATGAGGCCTCATCAATAAGAATGGAATACACATCCTTTCCCGTTTTTTTAGCTTTTTCTCTTTCCTCTTTTCCCAGGGTATCCCTGAACCATTTAAGCAAACACCCTCCGGTAAAGTTGAAAGCTAAGGTAATATAAAATTGGGGAACGGTGTGAGGATAACAGGCAAATCCATTCTTCAGCATTTTCTTATCAAGATGAGGTTGTTTAAAGATAGAGGAGATACATTCCACTGTTCCAATAGCATCTAAGGCTACCCCCTCCTCTTTTACCCCTGCTCCTAAAGCTCCACAGGGATGATCATGCCCTCCAGTTACCACTGCAACCTTAGGAGGAAGAGAGAGACGATCGGCTATTTTTTTTGGTATCTCTCCTACGAGAGTTCCTGAGGGAGCAACATCGGGAAACAAAGATTTATCTACGTCGGCTATAGATAAAATCTCATCAGACCATTTCTTGTTAAGAATATCAAAGGCCATTGTGCGAGAAGCTAAAGAATAATCCATAGTAGGAGTTAAGCCCAGCTTATAAATAAGTAAATCCTCACAACATAAAAACTTCCATGTTTTGGAATAAATATCAGGATGATTTTTCTTCAGCCACATAATCTGATTTAAAGTGAACATGGGATGAAGAGGCATGCCAGTAATTTCCATAATTCTTTCTACGCCTAAAGTTCTCTCCCACCAGGGAATGAAATCCTCTGCTCGATTATCAAAACTCACAGGACTATTGGCAAGCAAATTTCCTTTTTCATCCACAGGAACAAAGGCCTCTCCCTGTGTTGATATAGAAAGAGCCCTCACAGGGTCTTTTTTAGCCTGGAGGGATGCCTCTTGAATACTCTCCTCTATTTTCCCCAAAACTATCTTCATATTTAGCTCTGACCAACCGGGATGGGGGTGAATGAGAGAATACTCTCGATAAGCTTGCGAGAGGACTTTGCCCTCTGTATCAAATATTACTACTTTACATCCTGTAGTTCCTATATCTAAGCCCAATAAGCTCATAAATCCTCTCCTTTAAATTTAATCTTTGATATATCGTCTCCAATACTTTACCGATTCTTTTATATCATCTATCACTTGATACTCCGTTGGATAACGCTCCCGGTGAGAAAACTCGAATAGCAAAACCACTTCTTTTGCTCCTGATGCTTCAATAGCCTCCATTACTCGAGGAGGTGAAATCACTCCCATTTTATTATATTTTTCAATAAAAGGCCAATGGCCACCTTTATTCCTTGTGCTCTGTTTTATATGAATTACAGGGGAGAAATGTGCCAATTCCCTAAGCCAGGCATAAGGATCGGTATCCCGAGGGTCAGGAGAGGCTAAATCTCCATGATCCACATCTAAACATAGCTGGATTGGAATAGGCAGAACTTCCCCATTTAATCTTTCCAGAAGCTCCTTGGTTGAATCTATAGTGCAGGCCATCTCCCTGGGTATCGACATAGGCTCAAAGATAAGGAATTTCAATCCCAAATCAGCTCCAAAATCTGCCAATTTATGCCAGGAATAAATTGCCTCCTCGATTAGAAAATCTCTTCGCTCTTGATTATTAAAATCCGTAACTGACATAATGCCAATAGTACCACCTGAGGCCCTTGCTCCTAATTTAGCTGAAATTTCAAACCAGCGCTTAAACCAGTCAAACCAAAC
>JAUWZM010000006.1 GCA_030615365.1 Candidatus Aerophobota bacterium
TATATCCTCTAAAGTTGCTTTTTCAGCAGCAAGGCCAGCAATTTCTGTTTCCACTACTTTCCTCGCTTCCAAAAGCTCAAAGGGGCTCTCTTCCTTTTCTAATTCTCTAATTCGCTGAGTATAGGAAGTTGAATTAAATGCACTCTTTATAGTGTTTCCCTTGCCACCCCTACTCTCAATTATCCCTAATATCTCCAGGGCAGATATAGCTTCTCTTAAAGGAGGACGGGATACCCCTAATTCTTTCGCTAAGGTGCGTTCAGGGGGAAGCTTATCACCAGGTTTTAGTTTTCCTTCTTTAATTAAATTTTGAATCTGTTCCACTATTCCCATATACACTTTTTTGGTTTGAACTTTCTCAAACATCACACTTGTCCCCTCTATCCACCATTTTAGGCAAAATGGTAAGACCAGTTATATTTATAAATAGTACATTGAATAAGGATTCTGTCAACGACATGAAAATACAGGAGTTTCTCCAAAATTTAAGTGCATTTTTTCTAAAGATGATTATATAATAAGAAATCCAGTGTTTGATTAAGTGGAATAGGAAAATTATTTTGAGATATATGCATTTTGGGGTAAACTTTTGGAGAAACTCCTGTTGAAAATACTTTGACAACCATTGCTTTATTTTGTATAATTTTGGTAGATTTTATAAGAAATTGTGTTTTAAGAAAAGCAAAGGATGGGCTTATATGAAAGAAAAGGAAATAATGACGGTTAAACAGATAGCAGGATATCTACAGATGGATGAACATACCATCTATAAACTTGCCCGTTCTGGTCAAATCCCCTCTATCAAAATCGCTGGGCAGTGGAGGTTTAAGAAGGAAATAATTGATAAGTGGATAGGCGATGAATCGCTAGAGCGATTATTACAAAATATGAAATCTTCTACTACAGGAAAGAAAGGTAAAGTAGATGAGTGAGGTAATTATGGAGAGCATTCAAAAATTTCAGGATTTACTTAAAAGGATTTTTCAATTTGAAACGTCTAATTTGGATTTTGGGATTTATCGTATTCTAAATTACAAACGGGAGCAAATTGAAAAATTTATTCAGGAAGACCTTAAAAATAAGGTTGAGGGTACCTTTGCTAAACATAAAGATGAAAGGCTAACCAACATAAATCAGAGATTTAAAGAGGCAAAACAAGACCTTTTGGATACTGCAAAAAAATTAGGAAAAGAGCCCGTTACTCCTGCAGGAGACCTTAAGGACGAATTTAAAGATTCCGAGTTAGGAAGGAAATATTTATCTTTAAAAGCCCAAAAAGATGGGGCGGAAACAATTGATGAAATTAAATTACAGGTTTTCAACGATCTCTATAATTTTTTCTCCCGTTACTACGAAGAAGGTGATTTTGTCCCGCAATACCGCTACTCCATAAAAGGGCATAAATACGCTATCCCTTATAACGGCGAAGAGGTAAAACTCTATTGGGCAAATAATGAGCAGTATTACACAAAAACTGGTCTTCTTTTCCGGGATTACACATTTACCCCGTTAGATAGCTTATCGCATCTAACGGGGTTTAAAGCTAATGATTACAAAGTCATCTTCCGTATCGTTTCAGCTAAAGAAGAATTAGGATCAAAGAAAGCCACAAAGCAAAGATTTTTTATTCTTGATGGTAAAAATCCGGTAGAAAAACTTAAGGATAAAGCCTTAATCATCCACTTCCAGTATCGAGAACTCACCGAAGAAGAGGTAAAAGGTTATGGTGTGGAAGGTGGAAGCAACACTTCAAAGCAGGAGAAAATCAATCAGCAGACTTACGAGAATATTCTGAAGGAAGTTAAAGATATAGGAATAAAAGAAAGTTTAGGAAAAGAATACAAAAACGAAAAACCAATCCTTCTTTACCAAATTTCAAGGTTCACTGCCAAAAACACAAAGGATTATTTCATCCATAAAAACCTTAAAAAGTTCCTCTCCGAGCAACTGGATTACTTTATCAAAGCCGAGGTTTTAGATATCGAAACACTGGAAAAGGAAAGGTTTTTAGACAAACATATCACCCGTGCCAAAGTAGTGCGTGAGATTGGAGGGGATATAATTGGTTTTCTCTCCCAGATTGAGGATTTCCAGAAGAAGTTATGGGAGAAAAAGAAGTTTGTCCTGAAGACAGAATATGTAATAACAACAGACCGTGTGCCAGAGGAGTTACATCAGGAGATATCTAGTAGTAAAGAACAAAAACAGGAATGGAAAGATTTGGGGTTTGAATTACCGAAAACAAAGGAAGAGTTGAAAAATAAAAAATTACCAATTGATACAAAATACTTTCCTCAGGAATTCAAAGAAAGACTACTTGAAAGATTAACATCCTCTCCCCTGGTGGGAGAGGATAAAGGTGAGGGGGCAGATTTAGACGACCTCTTGGATGGCTTACTTATCAAAAGCGAAAACTGCCAGGCGTTGAATTTGCTATTGGAAAAATACAGTGAAAAGGTAAAGTGTATTTACATTGATCCGCCTTATAATACAGGAAGTGATGAATTTCTTTATAAAGATAGATATCAGCATTCTTCTTGGCTTTCAATGATGTTTGAAAGATTAGAGATAGCAAGGAAAATTTTAAAAAAAGATGGTATTATTTTTATTAGTATTGATGATAATGAAGTTCATAATCTACGTGCACTTGGAGAAGCTGTATTTGGCATTTCTAATTTTATTGCAAATGTTGTTTGGCATAAGAAATACACACGAAGCAATGATGCAACTTGGTTTTCTGATAACCATGACCATATATTAACTTTTGCAAAACAAAAAGATTTTTTCCGTTTTAATCTCCTTCCAAGAACAGAAAAACAGCTAAAAGCGTATTCAAATCCAGATAATCACCCAAAGGGGTCTTGGAAAGCTACGCCTTTGCATGCCAAAAGTGGCTCAGGAACATTTGAATACACTTTTAAAAATGGAATAAAATGGAGTCCACCACCAAGTACATATCCAAGATTTAGTGAAGAAACTTTGGCAAAACTCGATGAAAATAACGAGATATGGTTTGGAGAGGATGGTAAATCTACACCATGTAGAAAAACTTTTCTAAAGGAAGCAAAAGAAGGTGTTACTCCAATTACACTTTGGCCTTATGAAGAGGTAGGTCATACTCATGAAGCAGTGAACGAACTAAAGGCATTATTCCCAAGTAATCCATATAGAGATCCCAAACCAACTCGTTTAGTAAAGAGAATAATTGAATTAACAGCGAAAATTGAATCTACGTCTGTTGTCCTGGATTTTTTCGCAGGCTCAGGTACAACCACACATGCAATTATGAAACTCAACAAAGAAGATGGAGGCAAAAGAAAATATATCCTCGTGGAAATGGCAAACTATTTTGATACAGTCATAATTCCAAGACTCAAAAAGGTATGTTATTCCTTTAACTGGAAAGATGGGAAACCACAAGATGCAGATGGTATCAGTCAATTCTTCAAATACCACATTTTAGAACAATATGAGGACACTCTGGATAACATTGAGCTTACTCCTAACAAGCAGGCGGAATTGAAATTTGGCGATGATTATCTTTTGAAATACTTTCTGGATTACGAAACAAGAGAAAATCCCAGCCTCTTGAACATTGACCAACTTAAAAATCCTTATCTCTACAAACTCAAAGTCAATCTTGAAGAAGTTGGTGAACCGCAGGAGATGGTGGTGGATATACCGGAGACATTTAATTATCTTTTGGGATTGAAAGTCAAAAAGATAAAGGCAAGAGAGATTGCGGAGTTTATTCCGAACGAGATTGCTTCGGCTACGCCTCGCAAGGACAAAAAGAGAAAATACTTATTTGTTCTTGGTGAAAAAGAGGGAAAAGACATAGCGATTGTCTGGAGAGAATACGATGATAATTGGAACGAGGATGATTTTAAGGAAGATAAGGAATTTATCATCAAGGAACTTGAACCCTGGTCGCCGCATATTGTCTATGTAAATGGGCAGAGTGTTTTGACTCCGAAACTTGGTAAACATCCCGTGGAAATACGATATATTGAGCCAGAGTTTAAAAAACTGATGGAGGCATAAAGTATGGCGAAAGCAAAAACTTTAAGTCTCGAAATGATTATAAATATCCTGAAAGAGCATAAAGAAGAATTGAAAGAAAAATACGAAGTTAAAGAAATTGGTATCTTTGGTTCTTATGTGAGAGGGGAATATAAGGGAAAAAGCGACCTTGATATACTTGTAGAATTTGAAGAGGATGCAAAAATTGGGCTTTTAAAGTTTGTGAACATGGAAAACTATTTGAGCGAACTTATTGGTGTGAAGGTTGATTTAGTTGAGAAGTCCACATTGAAGCCAAGAATAGGCAAACACATATTGAAAGAGGTGGTGCCCCTGTGAAAAGAGAGATAGGAGATTATATTGAAGACATTATTGGTGCCATAGATAAGACTATGAATTTTGTTAAAAACATATCTTATGAAGAATTTATTCAAGATGATAAGACTGTATTTGCTGTAGTAAGAGCACTTGAGATTATTGGTGAGGCAGTCAAAAATATTCCTGATGATATCAGAAAAAACTATCCTGAAATACCCTGGAAGGATATGGCCGGCATGAGAGACAAAGTTATCCACGAATATTTTGGAGTTAAGTTAAGTATCGTGTGGAGAGCTGTTAAAGAGGAAATACCTCCCTTAAAACCTATTTTTGAAAAAATCTTAAGGGATCTGGAAAAATGAACATAGAAAAATATCTTGTCCTGGACAAATACCTGCTTTCTCTCTTTGGAGTAAGTAATTTTAGGGATTTGCAGGAAAAGTTAAAAAATGCACTGGTTGGCATTGATAGTGATGGAAGAAGTTATTTTACAAATGTCCTGCGATCGTCTTTTGAGAATCTTCAAAAAGATAAACTTCCAGAAGATATTCTCCTTAGATACGATGAAAATATTCAATTCCATGTAAGGAAAATAAATTACAAGCGTGAGAGAGTTTCTTTGAAATATTTCCAGTATCTGGCTGTGCTTTTTGTAGAGATTGTTCTGGACAACCTCAAGAATAGAAAAATTGAATTTTTATATGAAATAAATGAATTTTTAGAAAACTATAAGCAGGAGCAAGATATTGGCCTTATAGATGAATTCACTGAAAATGATTTAAAAAAGCTTGCCTTCTGGATGGCAACTGGCTCTGGAAAAACTTTAATTATGCATATAAATTACTATCAATTTTTCCATTACAATTTATTCTCTCCTGATAACATTATTTTAATTACTCCCAATGAAGGGCTTTCAAAGCAGCACTTTGAGGAATTGCAAAAAAATGGAATTCCTTGCAGGCTTTATGCAGGTAGCTTGAGCGGTCTTGGAACAATTACTAACGACCGTGAAATTTTAGTAATAGAGATGACAAAATTTGTGGAAATGAAAAAGGGTAAAGGGGTAACACTTTCGGTTGATGTGTTTGAGGGAAGAAATCTTGTATTTGTGGATGAAGGGCATAAAGGCAAAAGGTCGGAAGAGCAAAAATGGGCAAAATTGAGAAATAAACTTGCTAAATACGGCTTTGTCTTTGAATATAGCGCAACTTTCGGGCAGATTTTAAGCGAAAAGAATAAAGAGATACTTGAAGAATATGCAAAATCAATTCTGTTTGATTATTCCTATAAGTACTTCTATTTGGATGGATACGGCAAGGATTTCTCTGTTTTGAATATAAAGCAGACAAAAATCAGCGAGCAAGAATTTTCGGAAATAATGTTTGTAGCCAATATGTTATCTTTTTATGAGCAGATTTTGGTGTATGAAGAGAACAAAAAGTTAGCCAAAGAACACAATCTTGAAAAACCACTCTGGATTTTTGTTGGGACGACAGTTACAGGAAAAGAAGAGCAGTCCGATGTTATTCAGATTGTGGAATTTATAAAAAGAGTAATCCAGAATGAGGACTGGGTAATGAAGTGGGTAAAAAATATTCTGGACGGCAATACAAAGCTAAAAGATGAAGATGGTAAAGATGTATTTGAGGGTAGATTTAAGTATCTCAAAAGTAGAAGGATGAATTTTGATGACTTATACAAAAAGGTTTTTGGTGGGAAGGGAAGTTTTGGGATATATGAGTTAAAAAATGCTCCTGGAGAGTTAGGATTAAAGGTTGGAGAAAATGAATATTTTGGAGTTATAAGTATCGGTGATGTCTCAGGTTTTAAAAAGCAATTAGAGAAAAAAAGAATATCTGTAAATCAGGATGCTATATCAGGCTCTCTTTTTGATGATATTAAAAAAGAAACATCTTATATAAATGTCCTCATTGGTTCGAAGAAATTTATTGAGGGCTGGGATACCTGGCGTGTTTCTTCAATGGGACTTTTGAATATTGGTAGAGGTCGGGGACCTCAGATTATTCAGCTATTTGGAAGAGGAGTAAGGCTGAAAGGTAAAGGGATGTCTCTTAAAAGAAGTAATGAGAACACGTCAGTTCAATTATTAGAAATGCTCAATATTTATGGAATTAAAGCTGATTATTAAACCAAGTTTTTGGAGGCGATAAGACGAGAAGAAGTAGAGTTTGAGACCATTGAAATACCAGTAAAGCCCCAACATAAGGAAAAGTGGAAAACTCTTTGGATTCTTTCCAAACCTGAGAATAAGAAGTTTAAAGAGGAGGAAATTTTAAGGTTAGAAGTTGATGATAGGATTTATTTCACAATAGACCTTCTACCAAAGGTGTCAATATATTTAGCAAAAGAGAGGAAAGAAAGGGGGATTAAGATAGACCAAATAGGAGCAGAAGTTGAGGGATGGAAGTTCACAGAAGATATTGTAGATTTGCTTGATTGGGACTGGATTGTGCAAGAAATTTATGATTTCAAAATTGTAAAAGGCTGCTGGAATTTGGTTTTAGATAGAAATATGCTAAAAAACTTGCTTTTATCAGCTAAGTATAAAATTTTAGCACTTCCTGAGGTTCTGGAGGTCAAAAGCAAGGATGATGTAAAACGGGTGGAAGATGTAGTGCTTTTGGTTATTAAAAAATATCTGGATTTATTTTACAGAAAATATGCAAAGCGCTTTGAGACGGAAAACTTGCATTATGCTACAGTGGGAAAGCAGTTGCCCCTTTTTGTTTTTGAAAAACCAGGAAAAAAGTTTTGCTACACAGTGCAGATAGATAAGAAGAAAAAAGAACTAATCAAAGAGATAAGGAACCTGGCAAGGAATTTAGATAAACTACTCAAAGAAGATACCAAAACTCTGCCACGGATTTATTTTGATAACCATCTCTATGTGCCGATACTTCTTCAAAGCAAGAGAATAGATAAAATCTCCCCTGAAGGTTTAGTAAAAAGCGAATCAGATTTCGTTACAGGGTTAAAGGATTATTTGAAGCTCGATAAGGAAAAGTTTGTGGATTATGAAATATATCTGGTAAGAAATTTTCCAAAATCAGGCGTGGGATTTCAACTTCAGTGGGTAAAATTTTATCCTGATTTTATTATGTGGGTTAAAAATGGTAGGAAACAAACTGTCGTTTTTATTGACCCTCATGGATTAGAACATATAAAAACTTTAAATAACGAAAAGATAAAGTTTGCAGGATTCTTAGACAAGGATGTTGAAGAAGTCATAACTATTAAACAAATAGAACAAGATATTAACAAAAGATTCAAAAAAGATATAATCTTAGAATCTTTTATCCTTTCTCCAACTGACTATGAGGACCTAAAGAAAGGAGAGACTAATTTCCCCCAAAAAGTCGAATATCTAAAACGGCATGTATTATTTCTGAAAGATAGTGACTGGCCTGGAAGATTATTTAGCAACCTAATAACCTCCAATGCCCAGCGATTTTGATAGAGGGGATTTGACCAGAACGGGCAAGCTTATAGATGGTATGTTCATCCATCTGTAGATATTTTGCTATCTGTTTAACCGTCATTATTTCCTTTTCTTTCATAAATAGTTGATTTTACAACTCTCTTTAATACCGCCATAATACTCTGTTGCAAGTTGCTTCATTTCTCATATGTCACTCCTTTATTCCGGTTATCACTATACCCTGGATATAGTACTTTTGAGCAATAAAAAAGAGCGCAATACAAGGGAGCAATACTAAAAGAGAAACTGCCATAAGCTTAGGCCATTGCAAGGTATACTGTCCCTGAAAAAATCGAAGACCAAGAGCTAAGGTAAACTTTTCATAAGAGGAAAGATAAATTAAGGGACTCATGAAATCATTCCAATAAAACATAAAACCAAAAACAGTCACAATCCCTACGGCAGGCCTGACAAGGGGAAGCATTATTCTCAAGAAGATACCAAAAAAACTGCAACCATCAATCTCAGCCGCATCACTTAACTCAGCAGGGATAGTTAGGTAGAACTGGCGCATAAGAAAGATAAAGAAAGCTCCTCCTACACCTAAATAACTAGGTATAATCAAAGGTTTATAGGTATCCAACCACCCCATCCATCGAAAAAGAATAAAGATCGGCACCATAGTTACCTGAGGTGGAATCATCATAGTAGCAAGACAGAGAATGAACAAAACATCCCGACCAGGGAACCTTAATCGAGCAAACCCATAGGCAACTAATAAGACAGAAATAATCATTCCAGCAATTGAAGAACCAGTAATAAAAATTGTGTTGAGTAACCAGCGAGAAAAATCCAGGCTTGTCCAACCTTCAATGTAATTCTGCCAGCGAACAGGATTAGGAATCCATTCAATGGGAAAGACGAATTCTCTTCCCGGAACTTTTAAAGAGGTAGAGACCATCCAGAAGAAAGGAATGCAAATTATTATACCACCCAGTATTAAACAAATATAAATAAGTAGGTTTATTAGTTTATCCTGTGTGCTTTTGCGAGATAACCAGCTTATCCTGTCTGTCTTTTCCCTTATTTTCGTATCCAACTCATCCATTCTATCCTTCCCTTACTCCTCCATAATATACCCAGCCTCTTAAAACTCTAAATATAGCAAGCACAGCACCAAAATTAATGGCAAATAATATCCATGCCAGGGCACAGGCATAGCCCATTTTAAAATATTCAAAAGCGGCCCGATAAATATAGAGAACGTAAAATAAACTGGCATTGTTTGGTCCTCCCCCGGTCATAATAAAAGAGGGCGTAAAAATTTGAAATGTACCGATAATACCCATTATCAAGCCAAAAAGCAAAATCGGACTTATTCCAGGAATAGTTATATGCCAGAATTTATCCCAGCGGGTGGCACCATCTACCTCAGCTGCCTCATAGAGTACAGTAGGAATTCCCTGCAAACCAGCTAAATAAATTAACATAGGCCCACCTACTCCCCAAAGGCCCATTATTATAAACGCAGGGAGCACCCATCGTTTATCACCTAACCAAACCGGACCTTCAATGCCAAATTTGGCTAAAATCACATTAAAAACTCCAAATCTAGGGTTGAAAACCCATGACCACAGAAGAGCCACTGCAACACCTGAGATTACACAGGGAAGATAATATAAGGTTCTAAAGAATGAAAGGGCTTTAATTTTGGCATTGAGCATGATTGCAATCATCAATCCTACGACTAAGTACAGGGGAACGCTCAGCATATAAATGCCGGTTACCTTTAATGATTGCCAGAAAAGAGGATCATGGATTAACTTGTTATAATTTGCCAATCCTACAAATTTTGATGAAGATAAAAGGCTCCATTTAGAAAAGCTGATAATAACCGAGGCGCCAATTGCTCCTGCAGTGAATATACAAAAACCAATAAGCCAGGGAGAAATAAAAAGAAACCCTGTCAGCGCTTCTCGTTGGGAGCGTTTTAGTGTCTTAAACATTATTTACCCTCCGATATTTTCATCTACGGGAGAATGCGCTCAAATAGCGCATTCTCCCGCTTTCATACCTATCGTATGAGTATCTCCTGTAAATTCCTATCTTGATTCTTCTATCAATTCGTTCAGAGCTCTGGTTAAATCCTCGGCTACCTGATCAGCTGTTTTTTCACCGCTAAAGCCTGCCTGTAATTCAGCCACTGCAGCGTTACCCATCGCGTAATAGTTGAGAACCTTGGGGAATGGTTGCATGTAGTTGTACCAGTCTAAAACAATCTCCATATCAAAATCGGGATATAACTCATGGAATCGCTGGGATGAAAGTACTGAAAACAGCGCTGGATACCAATAAACACCTGCTTTTCCCAGTTTAAACCACACTTCTGGCTCAGCACTAGACTTTATCATCTCGTAAACCAGTTTCTTATTTTTTGCCGGACTTAATATCGCATCAGTACAGCCAATCCCATAGAGTGATAGTCCCCCAGCTCCAGTTGGTGGATAGGTAACATCCCATTCAAAGGGAAGATCCAGCGCAGCAGAATAGTAAACTGATGATGCTGGATTACCCACCTCCATAGCAACATTACCCGTATAAAAAGCGAATCCAGTTAAACCTGCCCCATAAGGAGGAGCGATATTGTGCTTGGTCATTATATCAACTATAAACTGAATACCATTTTTTGCCTCAGGTGTGTTGAGCAAGCATTTGTCAGGAAGTTCCAGTTTGTCGAACAATTTACCTCCTGCAGAGCGAACTGCATAGGTTAGCACCTCCCATGCCTGCCATCCTACTCCCAATGAAAAACCTCCAAATCCATACTGGTCAATGATTCCATCACCATCGTTATCCACAGTTAACTTCTTTGCTACTTCAACAAAATCATCCCAGGTCCACTTGCCCTGTTTAAAAAGATCCGTCGGGCTGGATAAACCTGCTCCGTTAAAGATATCTACATTGTAGTGAAAACCTCGTGGTGCGCCCCCTGTTATTAAACCATAAATCTCACCGTCAACAGTAATATCATCTCGAAATGCGAAATCTTCCCAACCATTAACAGGAGGATCGGTTTTTATCAGATCAGTAATAGGCTCCAAAGCCCCTTTCTCCACTAATTCCATGGTTATCCCACAATCTAGCACCGCGGCATCTGGAGGATTACCTCCTGCTATACTGATAAGGAGTTTCATCCAATAATCAGCCCAGGGGATAGGTACAATAGTTAATTTCACATCAGGATGAGTCTTTTTAAATTCTTCCCATCGCATGTCCATCGCCGTTTTAACCCATTCAGCAGCTCCCCAGCTCATAAACCGTATCTCTTCCTTTGCTCCTGCAGTGCCGGTTATAAAACTCACTGCTATGATGCATGCAAGCATCATCAATAATACTTTTACTACTTTTCCTCGAGTAAACATTTAAACCTCCTTTTCGTGATTGATGATAGTATTCATTTTTTTCGGAACACTCCACAAGAAGAAATTAATCTCTCAACACGTATTCTCTTGGAAAGCTTCCTTTCATCTCCCGACTAACGGCCTACCGCTTTCACCTCCTCCCGGCCTAATTTTTGCAAAGAGTTTAAATTCATATCACTCCTTGGTGAATTAGTGGCTGAACTGTCACAAAAAAAATATATAAAAATTAAGTTTTGATAGGGTACTGTCCGTATTTCTTTGCTGCCTCAATCATAGCCATTAAATTCTCTGGAGGAACATTACCTGGAACATAATGAGCTGGACGAAGTATGTATCCCCCATTAGAAGCAAGATCCGATATTTTGTTTTTAACCTCCCCTTCTACTTCCTCTACTGTTCCGAAAGGCAGGATTCTTTGAATATCTATAGCTCCGCAAAAACTTAACCTATCACCAAATTCCTCTTTTAATTTCTTACTCTCCATTCCTTTTGCTAAAGGCTGGATAGGATCTAAGGCATCAATTCCACAATCAATGAAATCCTCTATCAAAGGATACACAGCTCCACAAGAATGAACCATTATCTTGCCCTGGGGATTGTGCTTTCTGAATGTTTCCCTGGCTGCCATCCATCTTCGTTTATGATAAGGCTTTATTATCTTTCTATATACTTCAGGAGAAAACAGCAAGCTGTCCTGCGTTCCTGAATCTTCTCCTCCAATGTGAAATATCTGGGCATATTTTCCCACTGCTTCAAGAATGAGCTTATCCATTTTTAACTCTATGCTACACAATTTATCTAAGAGTGCCCGGGCGAACTCAGGATTTAAAATAAGATCCATTAACCACTTTTCCTGGCCTCTTAAATATTGAGCTGTTTCAAATAGAGAACCAAAGCTCATCGCCATAATAGCAAAATCTGTAGTTTCAGATAGTTCCCTCGCCCTTTCTCCTAATCTTATTACTCTGCTCTCGTCTTCTGGATCTGGCCAATTAAATTTATCCAAATCATCTATCATAGCATTTTCAAGAGGATACTTTACCATTTCGTAATAGTATCCTCCTTTTTCTCCATAATAGGTCTTTTTTCTTACAGTTCCCCATTCATCAGTAAATGAACCATCAGGAAATATCTCAGATTTCCAGTTTTTAGGTGGATCTGGCTGAACTCTAATTATATCAAGGCCTAATCTTGTTAACATATCAGCATCACAAAAGACTTCAGTCCAAACCCCAATTTTTGGTTTTTCATCAACTCTAACACCAAGGTATTTCTTTAAGTTGTTGTAAAAACCAATAGTAGGTTCCATTTCTATGGGAACCCTATCTGGCTCCTTATGTTCTAAAGCAGTTATTACTCTTTCTCTGGGTGTCATTTTTCTTTTAAACTCCCCCTGTATGATAGTTTGCTTTTTTTTTAGGTTTAGTCAAGTCCAAAATTTTTTCATTGAAAATGCGGCAGTCATAGGATAGAGATTAAGCAAAGCTTATCGACATTGAGAAATTTTTCAGCAGATGCAATAGATTGGTTTTTTCTAAATTTCACTCTTGATATCGTAAAGATACTTTCCGCCATTTTTAATCCAGAGTCTTCCTGATCCTTCAAAATCCTCCTTATGTACTGAATGAGGGTCTCTATAGCCTAAGCCAACCGCCTTACAAACATCTTCCGGAATCCCTGTGGCAAGTGTCACCTTCAAGAGAAAATCCTCTTTCCCTGTCGTTGAATTATAAGTTCCAGGTCCTCTTACATTAATAACATGGGCAGCTACATTTCTATTGAATTTGGGGTTCAACCTTAAAAAATGTTTTACATAACCCAGACAATGATATCCTACTTGTCTTATAGCAGTATCCATATCTGGTTTTGAGTGAAAACAATTAATATGCGGGGCATAAATAATTATCTCACCTTTATTTCCCATTACCCCCGGCCTTTGCAGTTTATAAGAGCCTTTCCCAGCTGTCCAGACCTCATCATAATTTTCATCGATCACCTGTAGAGCAACATCAAGAGAATTATTGATATAAACAATATGAAGTTTAGAACTCATCCTTGCCGCTTTTTTATAAGCAGCAACAAATCCATTAATACCGACCCCTATATAAAGCCCCTTAGGGATTATATCATTATTTTTTTCCTCGGAAACCATATTAAAAGAAACTATAGGAGCTTTTGTTCTTTTAAAAACACAGTCAGAGGCTTTATTTATAATATTCCTGGCAGGACTATCAACAGAGCCTATTATCTTTGGAATGCCAGTAAGCACTCCAGCCCAATGAAATAAATTTATTACCTCCAGGCCAGAGATACCCGGAAAGAAAATCTTTAGCCCTCCAGAAAAACCGGTAGTTTCATGTGGTATAGTTGCGCTAAGAGCAATGACTAAATCATAATCTTTGGTAATTAGCTTATTGACACTCACAGGTATTGATTGTAAAAACTCTCCATTTGTCTTTTCTGCAACAAAAGAGGCTGGAATTTCACCCATAACTGCAAGTTGATCGGGATCGTGGTATTCATGGTTGTAAGTAAAAGTAAAGTGAATATCATTTGAAATTCCTAATTTCGCATAAATCTCATCCTCCCTCATTCTTCTGTGAGTACCACTTGCATTTAAAGAATGTATCTCCTCCATGCCTTTATTCTTCAGCTCTTTATAAATAAGAGGTACCAATCTATCAGAAAAATCTTTTCTTGTATAATCAGGATGCATTAAAAGAACCTTTCTCGCATTCCTGAAATCCTTTAAGGCTTTCCATACAATTTCATTCAGCTCACTATTTATCAGTCTTTTTTTAAAGTTCTCCACGAACAGCATAAATATACCTCATTTCTTATACTCTACACGTCCCTTTCTTGTCCACAATGTATGGAAAGCTCCTATCTCATCAAATCTCTCATTACCTGTATAAAACTTGCTGTTGACTGTTGTTACATTGACATTTCACATTATACCACATCCAAAATAATTTGCAAAAAAAACTTAGCTAATCTGGAGAAGATTTCCTCCCTCCAGTTTCAGGAAAACTCTTTGCTATTGTAGCGCAGGTCTTCGGACCTGCCAAATCAAGCAGACCTAAAGGTCTGCACTACATCGTTAATACCTTTATTTTTTCCTAAAACTGGAGTTCTCCCCCCTTGACAAAAATTTTCTGTGTTATAAAATGGATAACAGTGGTAGAAAGTGGGGCATTGTGGAACAACCATCAGATAAGCTTTCCTAAAAACAAGGCTTATAGAGCTCTGGGTATCACTTACAAAAGACCTCCTTTTGGCCGTTTACCCCTTCCCCTCTTTCTCTTCTCTTTAAAGAAGGGAATTAAAGGGGAAGGGGTCGGTACTTAGCCTCCTTCTTTCTCTTCTCTTTGCAAAAAAGAGAATTAAGTGAAAGAACTGGGTATTACGAGGTCATTTTCTGCAGGAATTCACCAAAGTCCTTTCTTAAAATCTAAACTGCTACATAAGGATAAACTTAAGGAGAAAAGGGAATGTTTGTGGGGGAATACCATCATACCATAGATAAAAAAAATAGAGTAACAATTCCTTCTCCCTTTCGTCAACAACTTAACCAGGGTAAAAATGAACTTATAATTACCAGGGGCTTGGACAAAAGTATATTTCTCTATCCTTTTTCTGAATGGGAACACTTAGAGCAGAGATTAAAAAATCTTTCCACTACTCAATCCAACACTCGGGCTTTCCTAAGGCTCTTCTCTTCTGGTGCTCATATAGTTCAACTCGATAACCAGGGAAGAATTATCCTACCTCAATCCTTAAAAGAGCTATCTGAAATAAAAGAAAAAGTAGCGATAATAGGTGCGTTTAATAAGATTGAGATCTGGGCTGAAAAAGAATGGGATGAGTACTATCAAAGCAAACAGATAATTTTTGAGGAATTATCAGAAAAAATCGTAGATTTAGGAATATGAGGTCTTTCTTTCATCAACCAGTAATGGTAAAAGAAGTTTTATACTGGTTAAATCCAAAGGAAAATGGTGTCTATGTTGACTGCACCTTAGGAGCAGGGGGGCATAGTAAAGCTCTTTTAGAAAAGACTAAAGGAAAAATTAAAATAATAGGGCTGGATTGGGATGAACAATCTTTGAAAATAGCCAGAGAGAATCTTGATGCTTACAAAGAAAGGATTAGCTTTGTCAATGCTAATTTTAAAGACATTTCTCTGATACTGAAAAGATGTAAAATAAGTAGTGTAGATGGCATACTATATGATTTAGGTGTTTCTTCTTTACAGCTAAGTGATCCGGAAAGAGGATTTAGTTTTCGATACAGTTCCTTCTTAAATATGAGGATTGATCAAAATCAAGAATTAACAGCAGCCAAACTGATAAATGAGAAATCGTGTAGAGAATTAGAAGATATATTTTTTAAATTTGGTGAGGAAAGATGGGCAAGAAGAATAGCTGAGTTTCTAACTAAAGAAAGACAAACTCATCCCTTACGCACTACCGATGAATTGGTCAATGTTATAAGAAAAGCTATCCCAGGTGAAGTGAGAAGGAAAAGAAAAATACATTTTGCTACTAAGGTTTTTCAAGCTCTTCGTATTGCAGTTAACCAGGAGCTAAATAATTTACCAATTAGTTTAAGAGGAGCTATTGAATGCCTTGGAAAAAAAGGGAGAATCTGTGTAATTAGCTATCACTCACTGGAGGATAGAATAGTTAAAAAAGAGTTCATAGCGGGGAAGGAAGAAAAACTTATCATTCTCACTAAAAAGGTAGTGAGACCCTCTCGTGATGAAATAAAGGTCAATTTAAGAGCTCGATCGGCTAAATTGAGAGCAGCGGAAAAGCTCTAAGAGACACTAATGAAGTGGCTAATTTTAGGATTAGTTTTCATATTTGGTTTAGTGGGGATACAAACCTACCGGAATGTCGAACTTACGCGCTATGGTTATACAATAAAGAAGTTAGAGAAAAACAAAGAAGGGCTAAGAAAGAACAATGAAGATTTGAAAAGAGAGATATCCTCTTCCTACAGCCTTGGTAGACTCGAGAGTTATGCTCGAAAAGAATTGGGTCTCACTAATCCAAAAAAACTGAGATTTTTAAAGAAAAAACCTCTTCTCGAGAAGGAAGTTTCTTCCACAATGCGAAGATTTCCTTTTGTCTCAGCAATCCTTGAGATGCTCAAGAAGTTGAAAAAATGGGTAAATTTAGCCACAGATTGACGCTGAGATTTTTTCTTTCATTCTCATACAGAAGGCTAAAGGCAAAGGGCTAAAGGTTACCAAATTCATTATAAACTTCATAAAAACCTTTAAGAATAATATCTGTGATTTTTTGTGTTTGAACCTATCTGTGTTAATCCACGGCTGAACTGTTACAGTTTTTCTTTTTAATTCACCTCTGAGCTCTCTGTGGTGAATCATTATAAATTTTGAGGGAAAAGATGGATAAAAAGAGGATTCGTATTGGTTTACCTTTTCTTTTTATTTTTCTTGCCTTTGGACTAATTGAATCCCGTCTTTATCAACTTCAAATTGTTCAGCATCAAGAATTTTCTGAAAAAGCTAAAAAAGAACAGGTACGAGTTATCAATATTCTTTCGGAAAGAGGAATAATTTACGATAAAAATCTGCAGCCCTTAGCTATAAACGTCTCTTCTTATTCTCTTTACGCTCATCCAGGTAGAATCTCTCAGCCTCAAATCTTAGCTGATGCCCTCTGTCCCATTTTAAAAGCTGATAAATCTTCTATTTTGAAAAAATTAACGAAAGATAGAGTATTTGTATGGCTTGAGCGGAAACTCTCCTTAAGGGAAAAGAGAGAAATTGAAAATCTTAATCTCCCAGGAATAGGTTTTGTGGAAGAGAGGAAAAGATTTTACCCCCAAAGAGAGATAGCCAGCCATATCTTAGGTTTTGTAGGAGTCGACAATCAAGGCTTATCCGGAATAGAGTACTATTACAACGACAAATTGAAAGGAGAGAAAGGTCGTCTTTTATTAAAAGAAGATGCTCTTGGGCATAAGATCCCTTTTACTGAAATGGTCTTAAAGGAGATGGCGGTAGGAAAAAACATTGTCCTCACTATAGATTCAACTGTTCAATCCATTGTAGAACAAGAACTTTTCCTTGCTTTAGAACAAACAAAGGCTGTGTCTGTAGAGGCTCTTTTTATGAATCCTCAAACTGGCGAGATCATTGCTTTAGCCAACAAACCCGATTACGACCCCAATAGCTACTCTCACTATTCTTCTTACAGTGTCAGAAATCGGGTAGTTCAATCTTTATACGAGCCTGGTTCTACTTTTAAAGCAGTCACTGCCAGTGCTCTTTTGAACAAAGGTGTGATGGATATGGAAAGTAAAATTTACTGCAATGAATTTCTTCAGGTTGCTGATCGTACTTTTAGCGATTGGAAAAGATTTGAAAAGGAAATGAGTTTTGCCCAGGTGATTTATAATTCCTCAAGTATAGGAACAATTAAAGCTGCCTTGAAAATGGGGAAAAAAACACTTTACCAATATATTACTCTTTTCGGATTTGGAAAGCGAACTGGTATAGACCTTCCTGGGGAGGCAAGGGGTATATTAAGATCTCCCTCTCAATGGTCATCCACCGATCTGCCATGTATTTCAATAGGGCAAGGAATAGCGGTTACCCCTCTTCAAATGGTGGTTGCTCTGTGTGGCGTAGTGAATGGAGGTAAACTCTTAAAGCCCTATATAGTAAAATCTATTTTAGATTCACAGGGAAAGATAGTCCTGCAGAATCATCCTGTAGTGATAAGGGAAGCGATATCTTCCTTTACTTCTGAAAGAGTACGGAAAATTTTAAACGGAGTAGTAAGAGAAGGAACGGGTAAAAAATCTCAAGTCGAAGGATACTCTATAGGAGGCAAGACAGGAACTGCCCAAATTCCTTCCCCGGGAAAAATGGGATATTTTCCAAACAAGTACATTGCCTCCTTTATGGGTTTTGCCCCCGTAGGTAATCCTGAAATTGCAGGAATTGTCTTAATTAAGGAGCCTACGGGGGTATACTGGGGGGGTGAGATAGCAGCACCTGTCTTTGGTAAAATCCTGCAAAGAATTCTGCCTTACCTCAATATTTTACCAAAAGAAGAAAAATGGGTACAGGCAAGAGAAAAACAGTGAAACTTAAAAAACTTATTGAGAAAATTCATTTCCAAAAAATAATCGGTAGCTCTGATTTAGATATAAAGGGACTAACCTATGACTCTCGAAAAGCAGAAAAAAACTTTCTCTTTGTAGCTATTTCTGGATTCAAGGTGGATGGTCATAGGTTTATCCGGCACGCTTGGGAGAAAGGAGCCCGGGTTTTTATAATTGAAAAAAATATAGGTTTTTCCCTGCCTGGTGCAGTTTTAATTAAGGTTTCTTCTTCTCGATTGGCTTTGGCTCAGATAAGTAATGTATTTTATGGATTCCCCTCACGAAAAATAAATGTTGTTGGAATAACGGGAACCAATGGGAAAACCACCACTGCGTATCTTATCCAATCTATCTTTAAAAAAGCAGGGTCGAGTATAGGCAGAATATCAACGATTGATTATAATATGGGAGAAACTTCTTATCCGGCTACAGTTACTACTCCTGAATCTAAGGATCTTCATGAACTTTTTAAAAAAATGATAGAAAAAGGAATGGAGTGGGTAGTAATGGAAGTTTCTTCCCATTCTTTAGTTCTTCATCGAGTAGAAGGAATTGACTTTGACTGGGCGGTTTTTACTAATCTTTCTCCAGAGCATTTAGATTTTCATCGCAGCATGGATAAATACTTAGAATCTAAACTTTCCTTTTTCAAGAAAATGGGGCAAGGGAAAAAATCTGCCATTAACATTGATGATCCAGTATCTAAAAAAATTCTAAAAAATACCCCTTGCCAGGTATTCACTTATGGAGTAATAAGAGAAGCTGACTTTGTGGCTGAGTTGTTAAACAACAGCTCCTTTCTGCTGAAATTTAAAGGTAAAAGAATAAGAATAAACTCTTCTTTATTGGGCGTCTACAATGTTTACAATGCTTTAGCTGCTGCAGCGGTTGCTGTAAAAGAAGGAATTCCTCTTAATTTAGTGAAGAATGGTCTGGAAGGTATAAAGGGAATTCCTGGGAGACTTGAGTTAATTTCCAATAGAGCATCTCTTAAGATTTATGTTGATTACGCTCATACCCAGGATGGTTTAAAAAAAGCATTGAGAGCTCTGGGCCAAATAAGTAAGGAAAAATTAATTGTAGTTTTTGGTTGTGGAGGTGATAGAGACTCTTATAAGCGCCCCTTGATGGGAAAGATAGCCTTTCAAAACGCTGATCTTTCTATAATTACCTCTGATAATCCCCGGAGTGAAGATCCAGAGGCTATCATTTCCCAAATTGAGGAAGGATTAAAAACCTCAGGGGCAAAATTAGGTAAAGATTATCTCCTCGTTCCTGACCGCAGGGAAGCTATTGCTTTTGCTTTGGATAACCTGAGTAAAAATGATACTCTTTTAGTGGCCGGTAAAGGACATGAAAGAGTGCAAATATTTAAAGATAGAGTGATAAAATTTAATGATAAAGAGGTAATTCAAGATTTGTTAGGCGAGAAAGGTATGCTATAATGTAGGCAAAGGAGGAGAGATGGAAGAAAATTTTTCCCTTCAACAGATACTTTTAACTACGCGTGGAAGGATAATCAATCTGAGAGAAGATGCGTGCATTTCAATTTCCCCTCCACAGATATGCACTGATACTCGTACCCTAAGAAAAGGAGATCTTTTTGTTGCTCTTAAAGGCGATCACTTCGATGGTCATAGTTTCTTACAAGAGGCTCATGCGAAAGGAGCTCTGGGCGCTATAGTGGGAAAACTTCTTCCTCCTCCTTCGCCTCATTTTTTTTTAATTCAGGTAGAGGATACTCTTAAAGCCCTTCAGGGATTAGCTAAGTTTCATCGAAAAAAACTATCCTTTCCTTTTGTTGGCATAACAGGAAGCAATGGTAAAACCACAACAAAAGAACTTATCTCTCACATCCTCTCTCAAAAATACCAGGTTGGTAAATCTTTTGGTAATTTTAATAATCAAATTGGGGTTCCTCTTTCTTTACTAAAAATATCTCCCTCTCAACAAGTTGGGGTTTTAGAAATGGGAATGAGCGCTCGGGGAGAAATTGCCACTCTCTCTCGCATAGTTCAACCCAATATTGGATTAATTACCAACATTCATAGCTCCCATATTGGGTTTTTGGGAACTACGAGAAAAATCGCCCAGGCCAAAGGAGAAATTATCCCTATTTTAAATAGAAATAAGGAAAATTATCTGATATTAAATGAAGATGATAAATGGACAGAAAATTTTAAGAAGGAGTCTAGGTGCAGAGTAATCACATTTGGCGTGGGTAAAAATTCCAATTTCAAGGCAGAGAATGTCTCAACTGAGAATGAGAAAATCAATTTCACTCTTAGATTTCCTAACAAAGAGCATCTCCATCTGTGTCTTCCTTTATATAAATTTTTCAGCATTGACAATCTATTAGCTGCCTGTTGTGTTTCCTCTCTTCTGGGGATTTCCTCCTCTCAGATTAAAGATGCTCTTTTTAAGTTTAAATCCCTTCCTCTCCACTTTCAGATAAATAATTTTGGGCAATACAGATTAATTAATGATAGCTATAATGCTAATCCTGTGTCTACACAAAAAGCACTAAAGCTTTTAAAACAGATAGATGGAAAAAGAAAAATAGCTGTATTGGGAGATATGTTAGAGTTGGGGAGAAAAGCTCGATTTTTTCACTACCAGATAGGGAAGGCTGCAGCCAAATTAGGTACAAATGCTATATTTGCCTATGGAGAGCTTTCTGAGGATATGGTAAGAGGGGCTAAGGAAGGAGGAATGAAAGATGCTTTTCTCTTTACTGACAAAAAATTTTTAGTAGATAAGTTACTGGAATATAAGAGAGACGGGGATTGTTTCTTAATCAAGGGCTCTCGAGGGATGAAAATGGAAGAAATTGCCACTCGTTTAAAGGTGGGTTTATGCTCCTCAATTTAGCTTTTCCTTTAGCTGTGAGAGTAGGAGGAGCTTTTGTTCTTTCTTTTTTTCTGGTTATTTTAATGAGTAAAGTAGCAATAAAATGGCTCAAGAACAAGGGAATGGTTGATCACTTTCGTTCAGATGGACCGTCCAGCCATTTATCTAAAAAGGGAATTCCTACAGGGGGAGGGATTTTTATTCTTATTGCTCTGGGATTAAGTTTTTTAATTTTTGGAAAATTTTCTAATGAGAAAATAAGATTAGCTATTCTGGTAACTTTTTATCTGGGACTCGTAGGATTTTGGGATGATTGGAAAAAGAGCGTATCTCAGAGTTCCCGTGGATTAAAAGTAAAATTTAAACTTCTTCTGCAGACAATTTTAGCTCTTTTAGTGGGTATGTATCTTTATCTTAACTTTGATTCCAGGCTGCAGGTTCCTTTTCTCCGAACTTACTTAGAAATAAACTGGCTATATATTCCTTTCATCATGGCAGTCATTGTGGGAAGTTGCAATGCCGTTAATCTCACCGATGGTCTGGATGGATTAGCCCTGGGATGTATTATTCCGGCAGGAGGTGTGTATGCTATTCTTTCTTTTTTTACAGGAAGCTTCTACCTTTCCAGAGTAGTAGAAATATCCTATATTTCTGGAGCAGGGGAATTGGGAATTTTCTGGGCATCTTTGCTGGGAGCAAGTTTTGGCCTTTTGTGGTACAATTCCTATCCAGCTCGGCTATTCATAGGAGATACAGGGGCTTTAGCTCTGGGAGGAGCTCTTGGAATCACATCTATTTTACTTAAACAGGAGATTCTTCTTTTGATAATAGGAGGGGTATTCGTAGTAGAGGTCCTCTCGATTTTCCTTCAAATTGCCTCTTTCCAACTTACAGGAAAGAGAATATTCAAGATGAGCCCTCTTCACCATCACTTTGAACTAAACGGAATGGCGGAACCCAAAATTGTGATTAGATTCTGGATAGTAGCTGGTGTATTAGCTTTATTGGGAATGGGATCGTTATTATTTTAAAGGTGAGCTTTATGAATATTAAATCTGCCCTGGTAATAGGAATGGGTAAAAGCGGAAAAAAGGCAGCTCTTCTTTTGCAGGAAAGAGGAGCTATGGTAGTGGTGGGAGAGATAAAGAATAATTACAAAATGAAAGAAGAGGCAGAAAAACTTAGAAAAAAAGGCATCCAGGTAGCCTTAGGATCTCATTCCTTAAATTTACTTAAAGACAAAGAGATAGTGGTTGTCTCCCCTGGAGTTCCCCTCACGATTCCCTTGATCCAAAAAGCTCGGCAAAAAAGCATTCCTGTGATAGGAGAATTAGAGCTTGCCTACCGTTATCTAAAAAATCAAACTATAATTGCTATTACTGGAACCAACGGTAAGAGCACTACTGTTATGCTCACCACAGAAATTCTTTCCCGGGCAGGACTTGAGGTTAAGATGGCTGGTAATATTGGCATTCCCTTATCACAGGTAGCAAGAAAACCGTCTCCAGTTATCGTAGTAGAGGTGAGCAGCTTTCAATTGGAGTCGGTTACACAATTTTCCCCGCACATTTTTTCACTTCTGAACATCACTCCTGATCATCTGGATCGTCATGATAGCTTTAACAGGTATATAGAGATTAAATCTCATCTTTTAACAAAATTAAAAGTAAATGATTTTGCTATTCTCAACAGAGATGATGAGATCGTCTATCCTTTCGCAAAAAAGACAAAAGCCAAAGTGATATTTTTTAGCGAAAAAGAAAAACTAAGAAAAGGGGTATTTTTAGAAGGGAATAAAATAGTTGCCTGTTTAGGAGATGGGTTTGTCATTCCCACTAACAATCTTTCCTTAACTCATTTTCATAGCTGGGAAAACGTTCTTTGCAGTGTTGCTATTTCTGCCCTGTGCAAGGTGAAAGGGGAAGTAATAAGAGAGGCTCTACTCAACTTTAAAGGTCTTGCCCATAGGCAGGAACTGGCAGGGGAGATTGAAGGAGTGAATTTCATAGATGATTCCAAAGCTACTAACGTGGGAGCAGTTTTTAAATGTCTAAATTCACTTGAAAAACCTATTATTTTAATAATAGGAGGGAGGGATAAGGGAGGAGATTTCTCTCAATTAAAACCAAAGATAAAAGAGAAGGTGAAGCTGGTTATATTAGTTGGGGAAGCGAAAAAAAAAATTAAAGAGCAGCTCTCAGGCGTTAAAAACTTGATGGAGGTCAATGACATAAAAGAGGCAGTGAGAATGAGTTTTAAAATGGCAAAAAAAGCTGATAGTGTAGTTTTGTCTCCTGGTTGTTCGAGTTTCGATACATTCAAAAACTATAAAGAGAGAGGTAATGTGTTTAAAAAAGAGGTGAAAAAGCTTGAAAAGGAAGTTAGAAAAGAAGTTATCCTTTGATTATTTCCTCCTCCTGATCACCGGATTGCTTGTAACAATAGGGTTAATGGCTATTTTTAGTGCCAGTGCTCCTTACAGCTATATTGGAAGGGAAAGCTCTTATGTGTACTTAAAAAATCAATTAAAGTGGGTAATAGTAGGAATTCTTTTCTTATTTTTGGTCTCTAAATTTAACTACCGCTGGTATCAAAAATTAGATAGAATAATCATATTTTTAGTCTTGCTTTCTCTTTGTGCAGTATATTTTCCTGGAATAAGCCGCCAGATAAGGGGAACTTACCGATGGATCACCCTGGGATCCTTTCGTTTTCAGCCCAGCGAGCTTGCTAAAATAGGTTTAATTATTTATCTTTCTTCTTCCCTCATTCGAAAGAAAGATAAATTAAACAGTTTTGTCAATGGATTTTTGCCTTTTTTTATCATTATCTCCCTTATCTTCTTACTGGTAGCTATGGAGCCAGATCTTAGTTCAGCTATAATTATAGCGACAGTTGGATTCGCAGTCTTATATGCGGGAAGGGCTAAGATTTCTCATATACTGTATGTAGCATTCTTAGCGATTGTTCCCCTTTACTTTTTTATTTTTGAAGTTGGTTACCGCAAGGGTAGGATCCTTGCCTTCCTTGATCCGGAAAGTGACCCTCAAGGAATAGGTTTTCAGCTTATTCATTCAAAGATCTCCTTAGGTGCAGGGGGTCTATGGGGTTTGGGAGCAGGCAGGGGCAGAGAAAAACTTTTTTACCTTCCCACTCCCCATACTGATTCCATATTTGCTGTGATTGGTGAAGAATTTGGTTTTATAGGAACAAGTTTGATTATAGCTTTGTTTCTTCTGATAGCCATGCGGGGAATAAAGATAGCCAGGGAAGCTCCCGACGACCTGGGCAAATTATTAGCTTTAGGACTTACCTTTTTGCTATGTCTTCAGGCAGTGATAAATATGGGAGTAGCTACAGCGATTCTTCCTACCACTGGCACCACTCTTCCCTTTATCAGTTATGGAGGGTCTTCTTTAATTATCTGCCTTGCAGCCGTGGGAATCCTGCTTAATATATCAAGGAAAAGAGAAAATGTTAGAAGTGGAAGTAAAGGTAAGGGTAAATCCTGAGCAGATAGAAGAAAGACTTGAGGAGCTTAGGGCTACCTTTATCAAGGATGTGCCACAGGAGGATACCTATTTTACGCATCCTTGCTGGAATTTTAAAGATAGAGATGAGGCTTTAAGGGTAAGGGAGGAGGAAAATATCTTTTTTCTCACCTTTAAAGGATCCAGATTGACTAAGAAAATCAAAGTCAGAAAAGAGACGCAGTCACAAGTAGAACCCGAAATATTTGAGCTATTAAAAGAGCTGGGATTTTCTGAGCTAAGAAAGGTAAGAAAGAAAAGAAGATTCTATCATTGGAAAAATCTAAAAGTTTGTCTGGATAAGGTAGAGAAATTGGGGGATTTTTTGGAAATAGAAGGAAAAAGCTGGGAAGACAAGCCTCTTATAAGAGAACTAATAAAAAAATTACGCATCAAAGAGGAATCCCTTATCACTGTTTCCTATTTAGAACTACTTATTTGATTAAATAAGTTCTGGAAGTCTCTCTATATTAGCCTATCTTCTTTGATAATCCTTATTTTGAGCTTTTCTTTGACATTTTCAATTTGTATCTATTTAGGTCTATTTAGGTAATTTTTGGTAGGAAATGGTCTTTAAATGGTCATAGGATTAACCGAACATTTTGTTTGATTATTTTATGTTGAATCCACTTAATATAAACCTTCCTCTTACTTGCTTTCCATATCTCTTATACTTACTACTCACCTCACCTTTTCTCTCAAACCCTTCCCTACTTTAAACTTAGGTACCTTCTTAGCTGAAATCTGTATCTTTTCTCCTGTCTGAGGATTCACTCCTCTTCTTGCTTTTCTCTCCATAACCTGAAAAGTGCCAAAACCTACCAGAGTTACTTTTTCGCCGTTAGAGAGAGCATCTGCAATACTCTCAGTTATAGCATTCACTACATTCCCGGCATCTTTCTTAGTTATCCCTGTCTCATCACTCACTACCTTTACCAACTCTGCCTTGTTCATCTTTTTCTCCTTTGTATTGTTTGTTTAACTCCTCGTTCCATAGCTTTATAATTAGGGCGTTGCACTTTTCTTTTGTTTGTGACAAGTTTTATTTCCCTTTTATGTCTAAAAGCAGGAAAATCTAATCACTATCCCACTTTAGTATTTCATCTAAATAACCATCACCAATAACCTCGAGCTCATTAAAAGGATCCGTTATTGTCAAAAGGGATAATTTTCCTGTGTGTTTCTCTAATACCCATACTCTCCCAGACTCCCCTGCCGAAGCAATACTATATTCTCCCTTCTTGGCTTCGCTATATTCGTCTGCACCAACGGGTTTAGTTATAATATACGGCTTCACTAACAACCCCGCCAATAATACAGCAATTAAAGTTAAAATAACCTTAGTATACCAATCAATCTGGACTGTTACTTTTTGCATTGTCTACCCCTTTTTTGTTTTTTTCAGTTCGCAACTGTTCCTTTTTAGTTCTTAGGAATATTAAACTCCCAAAGATAATCAAATCTCTCCTGGTAAATTTTAATTATCTCTTCTTCTATTTCTCCTTTTATTTCTTCATCATCTATAAATTCCAAAAAATTTTCCTCATTTTTCTCCTCAGCCGATTCAGTCCAATTATAAGACCCAGTAAATAGAACTCTCCCATCTATTATAGCTATCTTATTGCACATTTCCCTGCATGTCTATCCTGGATAACAGCTATGCCATTATCCAAAAAGAATTCATATTTTGAATATTTACCTTGAGACTGCAATTTATCCATTAAAATTCTTATCTTCACTCCTCGGTTCTTTGCCCTCACTATTGCTTCAGCTATAAGCTCGTTGGTAAAGGAATACATAGCTATATCAATATATTTCTTCGCATTATCAATTTGCTTTATAATTTCCTCTGCTATGCCACCTTGAGGAGAGAAAAATACTTTAATTTCAGCAAAACAAGATAGGTTAACAATTAAAAGAGAACTCATAATCACAAATAAAAAAGCTATTTTATGTTTTATTCTTTTGTCCAATTTGGTGTTTTCTTTTTTTTGTTGTCTATTTATCTCTTTATTCTATTGCTTCACAACTTGAATTCCATAGAAATGCCAGGGTATCCCTCAACCTGCTGAGGGGTCTCATTCTATTATATTTCTCTCTTTCCTCTATGAATTGCTATTTGGTTTTGTATTATAACGACAATAATTAAAACAATCATTGAGAGGATGATTACCCAGAAGTACCATGGGAATGGCTGACTGATTACTTGATATTCTTCCAATTTTGCCACCCCCTCATCAAAGGAGGCAAATATAGGTGTTTCTATCTTTTTAGACTCCCTATTTGTATACCATAAGGACCCTTCTACTGTGTATGTGGAATTTAACCTTTTTAATTCGATGATAATGGATTCATTTTCTTGGTCTTTTTTTGATATTTCATTACCAGAGTTCACTTTACCCAATGAGTATAGCATGCCTTTTGGTTCTATTTTTATAATCACGTTATGAACTGCCTTTCTTCCTTTGTTTATCACACTGTAGTGAAGTATCCTATTGGGGATGCCAAGAGGCTTTCTGATTGACTGAGGCAAATCAGCCATTATTTGTATAGCTATCTCTGCGCTTATCTCTCTGATAGCATCTCTTTTGTCCTTGGCCATTTTATTTAGTTCTTCATCTTTCTTTAAAAGGTCTGTCCATTCCAGGCCTGACCTTTCCAAACGCGGAATAAATTTTTTTGATAGTTCTGATTCTTTCCCTTTAAAAGCCTCTATTAACTGCTCATATAAATTTTTGCTTAGATAATTAATCCTTGTAATTTCCATTTCTTTTATCAGTTGATCAGGATAGTCTAATTCTGCAATTTCATATTGAATTACTACTTCTGGTTTTATAAGGATTCCTGGACCGAACAGACTTACTATTGATGTCATGATTATACCGGCTATAGCCACAATTAAAAGACCAATATCAATGCGATTTTTTGACATTTTTACCCTCCTATAATTTTTTATGTCTTTATTTTCAAAAAAAATTCTTATTGGAGAGGAATCCAAAAGCAAGCTAATTTTTCAGAGGTCTCTCCTTCCCCCTAACCAACAACCCAAAATTACCCTATTTTGTATATTCTTCTAACCAATTAAGAGTAAAATTTTTGAAGATGAATTAAGGTGAATATTAGTGGCTATATGAGGCAATTTCCAATAATTATCTTGGATGACCTTTAAAGAAATACATATCCCCCAAGCATTGTGGGCATCTGATTCTTGATAACCGAGAGTCTTCAGCCTCCGATATGGACTTTATTTTTACATGAAGATTAAACACCAATTTGCAACCATCATGAGGGCATACTGCACTAATATTCTTGCCAGATTGATTAATATAATTAACCTTGAAAGTTTCTCCTTTTTCATATTTTTCAACGACATTTCTTAAATAATCAAATGCAGATCTGTGTTTTAAACTTACAGTAAGATAATTATTAACATACGGCATTGGAAAATTGATTAAAACATCGTCACAAATAGCCCATACATCAATTCCTTTTTGACATGCTAAACCTATTTCATAGGCAATCCAATTTTGAGTAAATTTCCATTGATGAATATTGTGTTTTTGAGATTCTTGTAACTTCTTTCCTACCAAGAAAAATAAGGCAATGGAATTATTTATAGCTTCCTTAATTGTTTTCCAAGGAGGTGCTCCGATTGCCTCGAATTCAGAGCGGAAACGTTTGATTCCCACGCCAGCACATACCCTATCAAATACATCACAAAATTTTTCATCTTTCTTTGTGTGCGAAACAAAAACTTGGTTCATCTTCTACCTTTTTCTCTATCCTTCAAACTCACCCTATTACTAAATATCTTACTTATCAATTCTCCAATCCAAAATTGCCAATATGAATGAAAGGGAATTGGAGGATAAATTTATCTTCCCATTGGAATTTTTCTTTTATATTTACTATCCAAAATTGAATAAACTAAATTACCTAATATTTCTGGAGTAATATCATAAGGATATCTTTTAATTGTTTTTGTGACCGCTTCAGTGCCAGTAGTTCGCCAATGTCCCTTAACATATCCACCTTTTCTAGAATGTCCCCTAACATAAGTGCCATCCTTTCTGTAATAACCCTTTACATAAGTTCCTTTTCTATAATATCCCTCGACCCAGGTTTTTTTAGGTACATAGGTTGTGTCTGTTATATATTCTGGTTCGACTTGAGATTTTACCAAAATAAGAGTTTCTTGAGGACTCGCTGGTTTCAATAAAACTGATAGAGAAAGATTATCCAATCTTGTAGTTAGTTTATATGTTGATTCTTCGACAATAGTAATATCAAAAGCTGGTAAGAAGAGATTACTCTTGATTTCTATTTTTTGACTGCCAGAGAGAGAATCTAAAACTTCACTTGGAGATGCCTCATAAATTTTAGCTTTCTCAATAGTCTCAGCATTTGCTATAATTGGTATAGCTATTGCTATAAATAATGCTGCTAAAATTAAGACAATTTTTTTCTTCATTTAATTTTTCCTTTAATTCTAAAAATCTCCTTCAGCTTTTTCTAATTCTTTTTGTCTATAGGCTTCAACTTTTTCTAATTCTTTTTGTTTTTCGGCTTTATTCTTTTCATTCCAAATTTCCGTACTATGGAAGGATAATCTTCCTGCATTTTCACCAAAATCATATTTTAAAAGTATCACAGTATCCGCTCCCGACCACATAGGTCCATAATATCCATATTCTATTCCATGTTTTCTTGTCTTGCCAAATTTTTCCTCACAAATAATTTTAAGAACCTCATAATTATCTGCATGCCAAAAGAGAGCCACCATATTGTAAAATCGTTGGTCATAAAAACGATATGTTAAGGAATAAAATTTAGCACTTCCAATACCCATCTTATCTGTAGGTCTTTCATAAATCATTATTCCCTCTTCTTCTCCTATGCAAATCATATCCTCTGTTGGAGGATCTCCCCATTTCAATCCTCTAAATCCATCAGGTTCATTTTGAAAGGCAAATACTATTCCGGTAGTCAAAAATACCATAACAACTACCAATACAATTTTTCTTAACATTTTTGTCCTCATATTATTTAACTTGCTCCTAAAGATTCTAATTTTGCTAATCCTTTTTCTATTGATGATTTAATAATTTCTAAATCGCTCATTCTTAGCCAAATAGAGGCGGAACCAATACGGCCACTTTGTGAAAAAGCAGTCTGTTTTAAGCCTTCCTGGTAAAACCCAATTTTATAATCTCCCTCAGTTTGGAAGAATACTTCTGTATATTCCCTTTCTGCCAAAGCCCATTTTCCAGATAATTCAATCATATAACCAAGAGCCTCTGATAAGGATATCAATTCTTCAAAATCCAAAAAAGATGTATTTTTGTCAGGATATTTCCCTTCTTCTTCTATGTAAATTTTTAATCCGTAAAGCTTATCAAAAATTCCTGGTTGATAAATAACCAAAGCTGTTATTTTCATTAATCCCCAAGTATATTTACCTAAATGACCCGGCAATGTCTCGACATCATAAAATTCTTTAACAATAATTTGCCCTTTCTTTGTAATAAACTCCTCAATTTGAGTTGCTGGCTTTTCTTCAGCCATAACCGGCAGACTTATTATCAATAATCCCATTAAAATTAAAACGATTTTCTTCTTCAATTTCCCCATCTCCTTTTGTATATTCTCTCTGTATATTTATCTTCCAAAATAAAAAAGCTCACCTCTTTATAATTTCTTATTAACTCTCACTACCCTACCAATAATTTTAGGCTTGTCTTCTTGGAAAGCCTTATTGATAAAATAAGTTTATTCTAAGTAAGGATAAAACAAGAAACATGTAAGTTCTTAATCTGTAGTGTGGTCTGTGGGATTAGTTTGAAAAGGATATAATAATTATTGTATATCTACTCTGTATATTCTCTTTTTGTATATAATATCAGCAAAAAAATAAAATGTCAAATTTGCTTGGAGGAGAGCTCTGAAAAATCCTTTTTCTTTTTGCTGCTCGGCGAGGTGTTTCCATAAGGCAGCGGCGACCAAGGCGGGTCTATGCGTTCAAACTCTTAGTTATCCTGTAACCTAATATATCGCCCATAAGAGTCGCGGTATAAAGATAAGAGTAGAACTTAGCCGCAGGCGCCCGGAAAGCACCGAGCAAAGAGCAGCCTCAGACTTTTTTTCAGAGCTCTCTTGGAGGGTTCTGGTGGACATTCTGAAATTTACAATACGAGGAGAAAGAGAAATAAAATAAAAGCAATTTGGGATGAGATTAACTGGTTTCTCAAAAAAAGGAGGGTAAGTCTTTAAAAAGGAAAACATTTCTTGCCCTCCAGGTTATCGTACAAATCGTTAAATTAATTTATTGTTACAGGAAGAAACAGTGAAATTCTTATTTGATTTGTTAATTATTTTTTTTGCTGATTTATACTACAAACTCACGAAAAATAAAAAATGAAAAAAATACCATTGATTTTAGCATTTATTTTCATTTTTAGCATCCATTCTTATGCTTTGCGTTTACCCGATATAAGGTTTAAAATTGCAATGAGAATGAGGGGAGAATTAGGTGTTTTCTTGACCTATGCCATAAATATGCCAGTTTAAATTTTCTAACAGCCTTACGGTACTAAAATGGTGGTTTCTTACTCTGCCAATTAAAAACCTAGGCGACTGGACTGTTGATGTGGGATTTGCAAATGATTTAACATTTATTAGCCTTAATTATATTTTGGTCCTGGTGGTAGAAATACAACTCGGAACTTATTTTGAATATGATTTTGCTGATAAGGATTACGAAACAGGATTAATATTGGGAGCTATTCTTTGGTGAAAAGCTCAGGGGAGTTTCCTAAAGGGGTACATTTTTACTTTTTTACATCATCCCCCTTATCCTTTTCTCCCCTGGGAAAAAATAATGACAAAAGAAGATTGGAAAAAAATTAAATGGTTTGCCCCACTTGAGAATTGGGGGGATCCGGATAAAATGGATCCTCATTTAATTTTTTATCTCGATAAATTACGAATATTTATCGGACATAAGATTATAATTCACTGTGGAAGCCAAGGTAAGCATTCCGAATATTCCTACCATTATCAAGATCCATGTAAAGCTACCGATTGCCACGCTGAGGGGATATCTCTCTTAGATTTTTTCCTTGCTGCTGAGAGATTTCCCTTTGGTGATATAGGGATTTATCCTGCCTGGAATTTTCCCGGACTGTATCTTGATACCAGGCCAATCTTTTATAACAGGAAACCGCAAGCCAGGTGGGGCAAAATACATAATCTCTATACAGCTTTTGATGAAGAATTTATAAGAGAATATCTTATGAAAATTTAAGGCACCAACTTATTCTCCTTCCCCCAATTTGACATAATATTTCCTGTGTGTATATTGAGATTAATAAATCTTATACTATAACTTCTTAGTTAAAAAGGAATCTCTACCAGAACCCTCCAAACAGATTGGCAATCGCTAAGATCTATCTAAACTTATCTTCGGAAGACGACATCAGGGGGTTCTAAAATTGAGTGGTAATGGTTTTGCATAAAGAAGTGAGTGTGCTGTTGTCCGTGCCTAATTAGGAGAATAAAAAATGTACAAAAACATTACAATAGAGAACTTAAGGGGAATAAAACACCTAAAGATAGAGGATTTTCGACGGATCAATCTCTTCGTAGGGAAAAATGATTGCGGAAAGACAACCATTTTAGAAAGTCTTTTCCTCCTTACAGGTTCAACCAATGCAGAATTACCTTTAAGAACAAACCTTTTTAGAGGATACAAATTAGTTGACGGAAACACATGGGATATGCTCTTTAACAGGTTTAGTATTAATTCAAATCTCAGAATATCAGGTGAGTTGAAGGATCCCTCAGAAAAACGTATATTGACAATTAAACCCAATGCTAAGTCTGCATCATATACGAAGCCAGCTGAAGCTGCGGTTACTGAAGAATCAATTGCTGTTATAGATAGTTTCTCGGCATTGATGCCAGCCACAAATGGTCTGACTTTAGAATTCGATCTCACGCGAAAAAGTCGAAAAACGGAACAAATTATTACCAAAATCACCAAAGAGAGAGGAGTATTGAATCTTACAAGACCCCCCACTTCCTATAAAGAATATTTGAATGGGGTTTTTATTAATAGTGCTACCATTTCCGAAAATATGGCTACAAGGTTTAATGTTATTCAAATTGAAAAGAAAATACAAAAAGTTGTAGAAATAATGCACCGAATGAATCAATCATTACATAACTTGGTATTAGGTGAAAATGAGATAATATACTGCGACACTGGACTTAATAGACTGGTCCCGATAAATGCTATGGGTGGTGGTTTGTCCAGACTTTTGTCTATTATCTTAGCAATTTCTGTCACACAGAATGGGATTGTTCTAATTGATGAAATAGAAAATGGATTTCACTACTCATCACAAGAAATCTTATGGAAGGCCATCTTTGAATCCGCAAAAGAATTCAATGTTCAAATATTTGCTACAACTCATTCCCTGGAATCTGTAAAAGTTTTTAGTTCTTCATATTCCCAGGTAACCCAAAATAGTGACAATATCCGGTTATATAGGATTGAAAGAAAAAATGACAAATTTAGGGCGGTAAAATATGACTATAAAACCCTTGAAGCGTCTCTTGGTAGTGATTGGGAGGTGCGCTAATGTCGAATGCTATTATTCAACATAGGAAGATCTTAGCTGTCGAAGGAAGTGACGAGGTTAATTTTTTTAAAGCATTACTAGAGTATATGGAAATTACTGATTTTGAAGTGATTGAGGTCGGTGGTAAGGATAAGTTCAAAGATAGATTACCTGCTTTAGTCATTAGGACTGGCTTCGACGAGGTGGAATCCCTCGCAATCATCCGTGACGCCGATAAAGATGCGAGTGGGGCATTTGAAAGTATAAGAGATGTTCTGAAGAAAACGGGTTTGAACCCACCTAACCAAGTAAATAGATTTTCTAACACTGAACCCAGGGTTGGTATTTTTATCATGCCCGGTAATTCTGACGAAGGGATGTTAGAGGATTTGTGCCTAAAAACAGTTGAGGGGCATCCAGTAATGCGGTGTGTCGACGCTTTCATAAATTGCGTATTGAACTTAGATATAGAAAAACCAAATAATATAGCAAAAGCAAAAACACAAACTTTCTTAGCTGCTATGCCAAAAATTGCAAACTGTGTTGGTATAGGAGCCAAAAAAGGTTATTGGAAATTTTGCTCTAGCGAACTATCTAATTTGAAATCATTTGTTAATAATTTGAAATAACAAAGGCAGTTTGTTTAGGTTGGTCTTTTAATGATTCTATATATAGTATCATTAAAACTATTTCATCTGTAAAAAACCTTCATCCGACCCCATCATCCACTAACTCTCATTACTCCCTTCATTAAGTATCTATATGGCAGTTGTATTAAAAGCTAAGTCTCTCCACAGCTTGCCTCAAATGTTCCTGAGCAAGATGAGCATACTTTTCTGTCATCATTACTGAGGAGTGTCCTAACAGCTTGCTCACCGTCAGGATATCCACGCCTTGCATAACTAAATGAGAGGCAAAGGTATGCCTAAGTGTGTGCAAATCTATATTCTTTATTCCTACTTCCTTGCAAATCATTTTAAACCTTCTGTAAATAGAATGAGCAAAATCTGTCTTGGTTGCAAAGATATATCCTTGTCTGTCTTGCATTGCATTTAATATCCTATAAGCTATTTTATTCAAAGGGATCTCCCTTTCCTGTTTTGCCTTGGGAGACCAATCTTCTTTTGCTGTTATTCTTATTGTCCGTTTTTCCCAATTCACATCTTCCCAGGTGAGATGCCTTAATTCTCCTATTCTTAAACCTGTATTGAGCAGGAAAAGAATAATATCTTTCAGGTCGGGCACACATTCCCCAAGAAGCTGGTTTATTTCTTTTTTGCTCAGGAACCGGGGGAGCTTCTTTTTCATCACTCTGATATTACTTACTTCCTTTACAGGATTCTCTTTGATATACTTCATTTTAATTGCGAAGTTAAATATAATATTCAGTACTTTCAACTCGTAATTTATGGTCTGATTTGCTATTTTATCAACCCTACTTTGTTTATATTTTTCAAGGAAAGCAGGGCTAATTTCGTGTAGATAATGGGGAGGATCCTCTGTGCTGGCAAGGTAATTTTTGAAATGTAAAATGACTTCCCGGTATCTTACAACGGAACAGGGGGAAATGGTAATATTGATATGGTTAATATAATCTCGAAAGAGAGAAAGAATAGGTATTTTCTGAACCTGCAATCCTGTCCTTCCCTTTGCAATCTGTACCTCTATATCTTTCAGAGCAAACTCGGCTATTTTTTTTTGAGTGACCTATCGCCTTCCTGATACGCTTCCCATGGACTCGATAATCAATATACCAAATTTTGCCTATTTTTCTGATTATTCCCATAATTTCTTAGTCTTTGTATGGTCATAAGAATATAAAAATGTGCTCTGGTAAGGCTTTCGGCTCATAAATATCGAACTACTTATTCCATTCGGGTAGTTAAATATACTCCAAGTGCTAAAAAGATGAAATTAGGAATCCAAGCCGCTATTTCTGGGCTCACGATTCCACCTTTTCCTATAGCTTTTAAAAAGGCCATTGACTCATAGTATCCAAAACTTATAATTAGTCCAAGAGCAAGACCTGCCCCTCTTCCACCTTTTCTTAAAAAAATGCCAAGAGGAATACTCATAAATATTAAAATAAAACTGGCAAAGGGAGAGGAATATTTAAAGTTAAGCTCTGTTTCCAAATCTAAGGTTTCAAATCCACTTTTTTTGTAATTTTCAATATATTTTTTTAACTCTGATATGCTCATTTTATCTGGAGGAAAGTACTTTTTAGTAAAATAAGCTGGTTTCTGGTCTATATCAAGAAATTTTTGATTAAAATAAATCTCTTTTAGTCTTTCTAACGAGTATTCTCTTCCCTGGTAAAGAGTCCATTTTCCATTTTCCCATTTTCCCTCCTTCGCTACAATTAAAGAAGAAGATTTTTTGTAAATCAGGATATCTCTCATATGGGCTTTTTCTAAATCAAAAGATCTAATATAAAAAATATAAGAGGGAGGGACAGTGATAAAGATATTTTTCTGGACTTTTTCATTGGCTATCCCCATGAAACTTTTCTGTTTTAACTCATAAGAAAGCTGATTTGTTTGGAAAGTTAAAGTGTTGTCCAAAAACAGCATAGCAAAAGAGATAATTAATCCACAGGTAAAAATAGGGAAAAAACTCCGTTTGAGAGAAACACCACTGACTTGAATAGCTTGGGTTTGGTTGGTGCTTGCCAGGTAAATGATAGCAAACAGGCAAGAGATAACAACGGAAATGGGGCTAAGTAAAATCCAGAGGGAAGGAATTTGAAGAAGGTAATAGCTAACCAGAGAGGCAAATTCCGTTCCCTTTTTTAATCTACTTATAGAGGTAAAGAAATCTGTTAAAATAAAAATAGCCATAAAAAAGAAAATGAAAATAAAGTAAAATCTTAAAAATTCTTTGGTAACATATTTATCTATGATTTTCATATCAATTACCTTCTGATAGCCTTTAGATTTAGCCAGACTCCTCCAGCTAACATTATAAAGTTAGGTATCCAGATAGCGAGAAATGGAGGTAGAGGCCCAACTCTGGCCAGAAAATCCCCAATTAAAAAAAGGATGTAGTATATAACTATCACAATAAGACTTATTCCCAGGCTTATAGACTTGGCTCCTTTTTTTATTTTAATTCCCAGAGGAACAGCTAAAATTCCCATAAGAAGGGTTGCCAGGGGGATAGCTATTCTTCCCTGAAAATCGGCTCTTAGCCCTCTTCTTTCTTCTTCTCCCAGATTTTTTTCTTTTAATTTAACATTTATCTCTCTTAAGCTCATTTCATAGCTACCCTTCTCTCTTTTTCCCTTTTTGTTAAGCTGGTTTTGAGGATAGATAATCTGCGTGTTAAATTCTCCTTTTTGAATTAGTTGATAATTTTTATTGAATCTGTAAATAGTTACCTCTCTTAAGATCAACGTTTCATTTTTAACCTCTCCTTCCTTAGCCAATGTAATCTGGGGAAATAACTGTGCTTTTTGAGGAAGAGATTCATATAAAACTATCTCTTTCATCTGTTGGCTTTCTGGATTTAAATGGTGAGTATAAAATTTTCTTCCTTCTACATCAGTAATGGTATTCTCCTTGATCTGCAAGGTTGGCCTCTGGAGAATAATTTGCTGATAGGTTTTGTAGTAAAGCTGGTTACAATAGGGAGTCAACCAAGCAGAAAAAAAAAGGGAAACTACACTAAGAAAAAAGGCAAGAGCAAAAATGGGAGATTCTAATTGAAGTAAACTTACCCCAGAGCTACGAAAGGCAATTATTTCCCCTTCGTAGCTCAAGCGACCAAAAACTAAGATTAAAGAAAAGAGAAGGGCAATGGGAATTATCATATTTAAATAAGAAGGAATGGTAAACAGGATTAATTTTCCTACTAAAAAAGGAGAAGCATTTTTTACAAATATCAGCTCTGTTAAATCAAAGATAATCCCCATGAATAAAATAAAATTAAAAAACAAAAGGCCAAAAACAAAAGGCCCCATCATTTCCTTTAATATATATCGGTGGATTATTTTCATCTTATATTAACTATTCAGCCGTGGATTCACACGGATAAGCACAGATAGGTTCAAACATGAGGAACCACAGACATTATTTTTAAAAGTTAACACCTCAGCCACTAAGTCACCAAGGCACAAAAAAGTGATATAAATTTATAATCTCGTTAATCTGTTAATGCGTAGATGCGTTTTACTTATCAACTCATTTATGCATTCACGCATTTATCCTTGGTGTCTTCGTGTCTTGGTGGCAAAATTGTAACTAAAAAGAAATATCAGCGTCAATCTGTGGCTGAATGATTACATTCTACTTAGCTTGTTCTGCATTGTCAATTTTTTCTCGCTCTTGACCTATCAGATAAAATCATCTATAATCTAAAGAAAATTTGCAAGGTTTAAAAAATGATGGAATTATGGAATATCTTAGGATTGATAAGTCTTTTTGGGTTTGTTGTCTTAGCTATTTTTTCAGTAGTTATACCTCTCACTGTACAGAAAAAGCCTGACTTTTATGTAATAGGTGCAGGGATTTTTCTCTTGATTTTTATAGGAAGTACTGTCTTTTTCCCTGGAGAAAAGAAAATTGCTAAGGAGGTTGGTGTTCCTCAAAAAATATACTCCTTAGGCTTAGAAAGCGAAAAAAATGGAACTTTTGATAGAGCAAAGAAATATTATGAAATAGTTCTGGGAATAGATCCTGAAAATGAAAAAGCTGCCAAGAGGCTTGAGCTTATAGGAAGAAGGGAGATAGTCCTTACTTTTTTGGAACGAGGAAAAAAACTAATGCTGAGGGGCAAATTTGTCCAGGCTCTGGTAAAATTGAAAATGGCGGAAAGTATTGCTTCTGGCCTGGACGTACTGAAGGATGCCCCTCCTCTAAAAGACAAAATAAAACAACAGATCAAAAGGACTCAAGAGTCTATGAGTGAAAAGAAAAATGGATTTTCTCACTAAAATTTATGTAAGGCATATCTTAAAGCGAGACAGGGAAGCCTCTTTTTTTTCTTTTCTTTTTTTTCTATTAACCATTCTTACCTCTCGATTAATAGTAATGTGGGTAGAAGCGGGAAGGCCTTTGCTTAAATTTTTTATAGTGTATGATTATCATATTCATCATTTTTACCTGGGTATATTTCTTCTCATTGTCTCCAACTGGCTATCTTTAGCAAGAAATAAAAATGAATGGGGGCGAGAAATAAAAATACTAAATAGCATCTTATTTGGAATAGGATTAGGATTCATAACTGATGAGTTTAGTTTGCTTTTAACCATGGAATTCGATATGAAGGGAGATTACTGGGCTCCTCATTCCTATTATCTTATGGTGCTGCTAAGCGGGATATTCGTTTCCATGTTGCTTTTTAAGAAAAAAGAAAGAGAAATTTATGAAAAATAAACCATCGGCGGGTAAGGTTACCAAATTTTGTTTAAGCAATGCGTATAATAACATCGGAAAGATTATTCTTGCTAATTTAGCCTGGACAGTTTGCTTCATTCCCTGTCTTCTCATCGGGATGCAGATCAGACAAAACTTCTCTCCTTTAACATTTTTGGCTTTGGTGGTTAGTTTTCTACTAACCGCACCTATCCTGGGAGGAATGTTTTATCTATCTCAAAAAATCGTCTTGAACGATCCTTACGTAGGAATGGGGGATTTTTTCACTGGGATCAAAAAATACTGGGGAAAAAGCCTACTTCTGCTTATCATTTCTTTACTCATCCCTGCACTCATTGTAGGAGCGCTGATCTTTTATGGTCAGGTAGCAAAAACTCAATCCATGGGTATTATTTTATGGGTTATAAGCCTTTGGTGTCTTATTTTCTTCTTATTGACACAGATTTACTTTTTCCCCCTTATGATTACTCAAAAAATGAAATTTGGGGCAATTTTAAAAACCTCCCTGCTTTTAGCCTTAGACAACCCTGGATTTACAGTGATAATTGTTTTAGTGGAGCTTGCATTCCTACTTCTCTTTTCTTTCACTGGAATTATTTTTATTGGGGGTGTCAGTACAATTTGCTTGCTTCAGACCAATGCCTTCGCTGAACTTTCCCAGAAGTATACTGGAGAGATAATAAGAAAAGAGAGAAAGGGAGAGAGAAAAAATATAAGACAACTCTTTCGAGAAATTTTCACACCATGGAGATACGACTAAAAGGTTCTGATAAAGAAGCACTATAATCAAAAGTATAGTGCAGAATAAGGCAAAACCTACCAAGCTTATCTTCAAACTAAAGATAATCTCTGCATTTTCTGTGGCTAAGTTTTGGCAATGCCCAAAAGAGCAAAGGGAATATTTTAAAGTATCGGCATTTCAATAATCTACAATAATCATTGGTTTTTATCCAGACTACAGGATTTTAAATTTGAACTTGCTAAGAGCTAAGAATTATGAGTTAATATGGACTACCAGACTACTAGACTATATGGACTATCTTGATGATTAACTTTATTAGTCTCATTGGATTAGGCCTTATTGTCGGTACCCTTTCAGGATTGTTTGGCGCAGGAGGTGGTTTTCTGCTTGTACCTATGCTAAACGTAATTTTTAATATTCCTTATAACATCGCTGTGGGTAGCAGTCTGGCCCAAATGGTAGGAACATCTGCTGCAGCCAGCTTCAAACATAGATGTTATGGACACATAGACTATAAGCTCGCTGGTCTTACCTTGTTGGGTTCGATAGCAGGAGCAGAACTGGGAGCACGAGTTCTGATGTGGCTAAAGGGATTGGGAGTTATTACAATTCATGGTCATTCGATGAGTAAAATGTACCTTTGGGTAAATATCATTTATATTCTCCTTCTCCTCCTTGTAGGAATTTCTATGTTTATCGAAAGTAGCAAGGCAAAGAAGAGACCTCCTCAAGGAGGAGTGGTGGAAAGCAAATTTTCCCGAAAAATTCAAAGTATAAAAATTCCACCAAACATTTCCTTGCCTATTTCTAAGATAAATTCTATTTCTATCTGGAGTTTAATTGGTCTGGGATTCGGAGTGGGAATACTCTCTGGGCTCTTAGGAGTAGGAGGAGGTTTTGTTATGAGTCCTTCTTTGATTTACTTAATTGGGGTTCCCACGAGTATAGCTATAGGAACAAGTCTTTTTCAAATTATGTTCACCTCAGGATATGGCGCCTTAACTCATTTTTTAAAGGGCAATGTAAATTTTCTACTGATGGCCTACATTTTAGCTGGTTCCCTAATTGGCTCTCAATTTGGGGCTATATTAAACAAGAAGCTAAGGGGAGCTCATGTACGATACTACTTTTCCCTGGTTATCTTTATCGTTATAGGGATTATCTTAGTTAAGTTCTTTTTTAATATTGGCTACCTGGAAGGTTAAATGCCCCTCCATCTGGATTTATTCCATCTTTTACCCACAGTTACAACTCTTCTTTATGCATTAGGTAGTACGTCAGGTTCTCAAGTTCCACAGCTATATCAACTGTCCTGACCTTCACATCTTCCGGGATATTTATATACCAAGGAGAAAAATTCAAAATTGCTTCAATCCCTGCCTTTGTTAATTTATTAGCTATTTCCTGTGCAGCCAAAGCAGGAGTAGCAATAATGGCAATTCTAATTCTTTTCCTTCTTATTATCATCTCAATTTGGGAAATATTCTCAATTCTTATGCCCTTGTATATCCTACCTATTTTCTTTGGATCACTGTCAAAGGCAACGGAAATTTGAAAGCCAAACTCCTCAAAACCTGGATAGTTAAGCAAAGCTGAGCCAAGTCTTCCCATCCCAATCAAAGCTATTTGCCATTTTCTGTATAATCCCAGAGCAAATTCAATCTCAGAGATAAGAAACTTCACATTATAGCCTACCCCTCTTGTTCCAAAATCCCCAAAGTAAGAAAGATCCTTTCTTACTTGAGCTGCAGAAACATAAATATTTTTAGATAATTCATCGGAGGATACTGTTTCCATTCCCTCCTTAGCTAAATAATTCAGATTACGTAGATATAAAGAGAGTCGCTTGATGCTTTCCCATGGAACTCGTATCTTTTTCATTTTTTTACCGACCTAGGTTCTATTTTGATTGACAGTTTAGTTTTTTCCTAAAAATCTTCCTCTTTTGTGCCATTAACAAGCTTGCCAAAGGAAGGTATGAGATTGCTTCGCTCTTGTAATGACAAGCAAGGAATCTCAGATCAAAAAAATTTTCAGCAAATTCATTATCTTCAGGTGAATAATTTTTCTTGATCCTACCAGCCCATCATGGAGATTATAACCCACAATACAAGATTAGCCAAAACTCCGGCACCCAAGTCATCTAACATTACTCCCCATCCTTTGGGAAGTTTGCCAATTCGATCAATTTTAAAAGGCTTAATCATATCAAATAATCGAAAAAGAATAAATCCAATGATAAGAAAACGCCAGGAGAAGGGAAAGAAAAGCATGCTCATTAAAAACCCTCCCACCTCATCAATGACAATACGGGAGGAGTCCTTCACCTTCAAATATTCCTCGCATTTTCCAGAAATCCATATGCCTGCTCCTAAAATAATAATTAAAACAGCGGCCTGGGATAAAAAACCAGGGAAAACTGCCCAGATTAATAGGTATAAAATTACCCCCCACAAACTACCTATAGTTCCTGGAATAAAAGGAGAATACCCCACCCCTAGACCTGTGCCAATAGCAAGAATAACCTTTTTCATTTTAAATAATTCCTTCCTTTTGATGCATACTGAATTCCAGAAATAACAGTCAAGAAAACAGCTATACCTAAACTTGCCCAGGCTATCTTACCTAAGGTAATCTGAATGGATGCCTCTGTCCAAAGCAAGGATACAAAAATAATAAAAACTGCTGTGTACTCTGCCACTGTTTTTAATTTAGCGATAGGACTGGCAGCCAAAACAATTTTATGGTAAGCTAACTCTACTCTCAACCCCATCACTAAAAAGTCTCTACTCATAATAATTATCACCATCCAAAAGGGGATAAGGCGAAGATAAACAAAACAGATAAGAGCGCTGTAAATCAAAATTTTATCAGCTACGGGATCAATTATCTTTCCTGTATTGGATACCTCATTTCTCTTGCGAGCTAACCAACCATCAAGCCAATCAGAGAAAGATGCTACTATAAAAATTAAAAGCGAAAATATCTTGCCAATATTATCGCCAAAAAACAAAAAAAATACAAAAGGAACAACAGCAGCTATTCGAAAAATAGTTATCTTATTGGCTAAACTCATAGTTCTTCATCTTTTCCTCCTTCTAAAACCTGTCTGGCTTTACTTCCCCGAGGAGGTCCTACTATTCCATCTTTTTCCAGTTGCTCCATAATCCTGGCTGCCCGATTGTAACCTATGGACAGTTTTCTCTGCAGTAAGGAGGTAGATGCTTCTCCTCTCACTAAAACAAGATCCTTAGCTTCAGAGTAAAGTTCATCATAATCTTCCTCCTCTTCAATTTCTTTTTCCTCTTCCAAATTTTTCATGATATCTTCATAAGATGGATTGGCCTGCTCTTTAATAAAACCTACCACTTTTTTCACTTCAGATGGCGAGATGAAACTTCCCTGAACCCGTAAAGGCCTAAGAGCTTGCACCGGAGAATACAACATATCTCCATTTCCCACTAACTTTTCTGCTCCAATAGTATCCAGAATAGTCCGAGAATCAATTTGAGAGGCTACAGAAAAAGAAATGCGAGAGGGAAAGTTCGCCTTGATCAAACCGGTAATTACATCCACTGATGGACGCTGAGTAGCCACTATTAAATGAATACCCGTAGCTCTTCCCAGTTGAGCAATTCGGCACAGAGTTTTTTCGAGCCTTACCCCGGAGAGCATCATTAAATCGGCTAACTCATCAATGATTACCACCAGGCAAGGAAGGGGATTTTCTATATCTTCTATAGTTTGATTAAAGCCTACAATATTCCTTACCCCTTTTTGGTTAAATCTCTCGTATCTGTGCATCATTTCTTGAACTACCCATTCCAGGGCAGAATTGGCCATTTTTACATCTTTTACAGGAGGAAAAATGAGATGAGGAATATCGGCATAATCTACCAGTTCAACTGTTTTAGGATCGATTAATAAAAATTTAACCTCCTGAGGAAAAGCACGATAAAGAATAGAGATAATAATAGAATTCATACATACACTCTTCCCAGAACCAGTAGAACCCCCAATGAGTAAATGAGGTAGAGACTCTAAATCTACCCATATTATCTGTCCAGCTATATCTTTACCCAATGGAAAAAACAGCCCTCCTTTTACCTTTTGAAATTGCGGGTCTTCCAGAAGTTCTCTTAGATAAACAAAATTCACCTTCTTTTTAGGCACTTCTACTCCTACCAGAGATTTTCCGCTTACAGGCACTTCAATCCTTACGTTGGACACCGCTAAAGAAAGAGCTAAATCACTTGAAAGATTCATTAATTTACTCACTCTTATTCCCGGAGCAAGCTTCACCTCATATCTGGTCACTACTGGTCCTTCCCTAACTTCCGCAATTTTCACTTCCACACCAAAATCCTTTAAAGTCTGGGTAAGCCTTCCCCCAGCCTCTGCTACCTCATTTGAGGATTTTTGACGAGCTGGAGAAGAATTTAAAAGAGAAAGTGAGGGAAAAGTATAAAAAGGTGATAATTTTCTAGATTTCTCACTCAGCTTTCTTTCGGAGAAATGAGTTGAGCTTCTTTTTCGTGGAAGAATCTCTCTTCTTATCCTTTTCTTCTCCTTAGCTATGGTAAAATCAATGTGTAGAAAAACAGAGAAGAACAAAAGACTTCCTATAACAATCCAGTTTCCCAATCTACCCAAGAAAGAGATAAAAACACCAGTATATTCTGGAGAATGAGAGGAGAAGAAAAATCCTAACAATCCCCCTCCATTCCAAAGAGAGTCAATATCCAAACCAAGAGTATACAAAAGAGAAGAAAAACCGATAAAAAAGAAGGTAAAACCCAATGCCTGAGGGAAAAAATTTCCTGAATCTCCCTTTATCTTTTTTACCCCTATCCAGAAAAAAATAAAAGGAATAAGAAAAGCTGTTATACCTGCTCCTAAGAAGAGGTGGGTAGCTACAAATACACCGATCTGACCAATATAACCTTCAGGATGGTTCTGGGAAGGAGAGGTATAAAAAGATGACTTAAGGGGGTCGTAAAACAAAAGACTAATCAGAAAAAACAGTCCTATTATTATGAAAAGAATAGCTACTATAAAATTCTTTTTCCCTCTTTGCTGGGAAGAATCCATAATTGAAATCACCTGCTTAAATTACTTTTATTTTAAGCACTCTTCTCATCTGATCTAACGCAAAGCGATGATCCTCTTGGGAAATAGAGGTTACACTATCAGAGTAAACTATCACTTCATATCCTCTCATTAATGCCTCTGCGGCTGTAAAAAAAATGCAGACATTAGTGAGGATCCCTGTAATGAAAATAGTTTTTATCTCTAACTCTTTTAACAAAATCTCAAGATTTGTCCCCAAGAAGGCAGAGTGTCTTCTCTTTCTTATTAAGAAATCCCCCCCTTGAGGAGCAATCTCATCTATTACTTTTGCTCCCGGGGTTCCTTCTAAGGCATGAGATGGCCAGTTAATAAATTCTTTATCACCTTCTCGATGAGAATCGCAAATATAAATTACAGGTATCCCTTTAGCTTTAGCCCAATTTATCTTACTCTTTATATTGGGTACGATTTTTCTGGCAGAAGGGACCTCCAAGGAAGAGTCTTTTTCCACAAAATCTTTCAACATATCAATAACTAAAAGAGCTTTATTCTCACGCATCTAATCTTTCTTTGTAACGAGTTACAGCAAAGCGATAAATATCTAACTCCTCATTAGGAGTATTAAATAATCCCGCCTTTTGTTTCGCAATTTCCAATTGATGTTCTACAGTATCCACACCCTCTAAATCTGGCAAAAGCAAACCCTTTTGCCAGCCTTTACTCACAATCACTCCATATTTTTTAGGATTTAGCTTTCCCCTGTTCTCAACCAACTCGGGTTTGCTTAAAATATCCACAGATATTTCTATATCTTTTAACTCCTTCCCTACCACAGGGGGAAATCGAGGATCTCGAATGGCAGCACTAATAGCATTTTCTATAATTTCTTCAGCAATGTTGGGTTGGCTGGGAAGGTAAGTACCAATACAACCTCTTAGCTTACCCCTCTTGTGCAGAGAAACAAAGACCCCTGCTTTTCCTCTAAATCTTTCCGGAATCTCAAGAGGAGGAGATATTTTCTTTCCCGCCCCGAGATACTCCTGGAGAGTCTTCTTAGCTAATAAAGGAGGGAAACCTTCTTCTCTCAAGCTTATCTCCCTTCTTACTTATTTCGTCCTTAACACCTTTTGCTCTTTACCCTCAATCACCTTTTGTTGAAATTAAATTAGTGCCTTCCTCAATATGATATCCCTTTATAAAATCATAACCTTTTATATGAGAACGGCTTTGAAGTTGCAATTCTTCTATCAGCAAAAACCCATCCCCTGTTTTTACCAGAAAACCCACGTTCTTTCTTATCTTTCCAATCGTGCCAGAAACAAGCTCGATATTTTCTTTAAAATATTCTACAGGTTTGGTTTTCCAGATTTTTATTTTCTGGAAAGATCCTCGTAAAGAAATAAGAGTAAAAGCTCCCGGGTAAGGATTCAATCCCCTCACTAAATTATGAATAGTTTTGGTGGAGTTGTTCCAGTTAATCCTACCCTGTTCTTTTCTTATTTTTTGAGCGTAACTTGATTCCCCTGCCTGAGATTTGAACTGGACCTCACCCTTCTTTATTAATCTAATAGCTTGAGATAAGGCATTAGCACCTACTCTGGAGAGTTTATCAGATAGTATCCCAGCGGTATCATCGGAGGCGATAGGTACTCTCTCTTGCAAAATTATTTCTCCTTTATCTATCTGAGGCCTTATTCTCTGGACAGTTACCCCCGTTTCCTTTTCTCCTCTAATTATAGTCCAGGCAATAGGGGCAGGACCTCTGTAGCTGGGTAAAAGAGAAGCATGAAGATTTATGGGGAAAAGATTTGGAATAGATAAAATAAAAGGAGAAAGTATCTCGCCAAAAGCTACTACCACTATTAAATCGGGCTTTATTTTCCTGATTCTATTAATAAAATCAGGATCATTTATCTTTTTTGGTTGGTAGACAGGAATATTCTTTTCTAAAGCTAATCTTTTTACTGCGGGAGGTTTTAATACTTTGCCTCTCCCTGCAAAACGATCTGGCTGAGTAACTACTCCTACCACCCTCTCATTTAGAATCAGTTTATTCAGCGCTGAACAGGCAAACTCAGGAGTTCCCATAAAGAGGATGGAAATCTTATTATTTAAAAAAACCCTATCCTCTTGTTGAGAGGAAAACTTTTGAGTCTTAAATTCACGGGGGTATCTTCCCGGATATTTTGTAGGTTCTTTATAGATAAAGGACTCCGCTATGCCCAGAGTTAGATTCCCATAGTTAATGCGTTGACTCAAAGTTTCTTCTCTCAACAATTAGTAGGATAGGGATTAATATCTATTTAATTTCTGTAATTTCAACATTTTTCTTCTCTGCCTTCGAATAGCCTTTAGCCTTTTTCTTCTTTTTCTCTCTGCTGGCTTCTCATATTCCTGATGTCTCTTGATTTCAGAAGTTAACCCTGATTGTCTACACTCTATTTTAAATCTTTTCAAGGCTTGAGAGAAAGAACTATATTTATCAACATTTATATTTACCAACTTTAATTTTACACCTCCTTTATTTATCTATAGTATAATAAATTCTTTAGAATAGTCAACATCTCGCATCATCCCAACGTAACTCTAATTTTATTTCTTGCTCTGAGCCTTTCTTTTACTTAAATTTAACCTTCCCAGATCATCTATCTCCATTAGTTTAACCAGAACTTCATCTCCTACTTTAACCACATCGCTTACGTTTTTCACAAATTTATCACTAAGCTCAGAGATGTGAACCAGACCTTCCTTACCCGGAAAGATCTCTACAAAAGCTCCAAATTCAGTTACTCTTTTTACCTTACCCGGGTAAATTTTTCCCACTTTTGGTCCGCTAATTATTCCCCTTACTATCTCTAAAGCTTTTTGAGTAGATTCTTCATTGTCAGAGGAGATGACAACTCTTCCCTCTGTATCATCTATATCTATCTCGGCTCCTGTTTCCTGAATTATCCCTTTAATAACCCTTCCTCCCGGACCAATAATCTCACCGATTTTATCTAAGGGTATAGGAACGGTGGCAATTCGGGGAGCATAGGTGGACAGTTTTTCTCTGGGTTTTTCAATCACCTTTTCCATTTCATCCAATACTAAACAGCGGGCCTTTTTGGCTTGGATTAAAGCCTCTTCGAAAATATTAAAATCTATTGCAGGAATTTTAATGTCTAATTGCAGAGCAGTTATTGCATCTCTGGTTCCAGCAATTTTAAAATCCATATCTCCTAAATAATCCTCAATTCCTTGAATATCGGTAAGAATAACCGCTTTGTCTCCTTCTTTGATTAGCCCCATTGCTATTCCAGCTATAACATCAGATATAGGAACCCCGGCATCCATCAAACAAAGACTTCCTCCGCAAACCGAAGCCATGGAAGAGGAACCATTCGATGCCAGAATCTCGGAAACCAACCGAATAGTATATGGGAAAGATTGGCTATCAGGAAGAACAGGGGAAAGAGCTTTTTCAGCAAGCAAACCATGTCCAATCTCTCTTCTTCCTGGGTTACGCAAAAATTTAACCTCTCCTGTAGAAAAAGGAGGGAAGTTATAATGGAACATAAATCTTTTGGATATCTCATTCTTTTGTAAACCATTGACTCTCTGTTCATCAGCAGAAGTTCCCAGGGTAGCCACGACCAAAGATTGAGTTTCTCCTCGAGTAAAAAGTCCCGATCCATGAACTCGGGGAAGAATTCCCACCTGGCAGTCAATAGATCTTACCTCATTTACCTCCCTGCCATCCCATCTTTTCCCTTCTAAAAGAACAATTTCCCTCATTTTTTTCTTTTTTAACTCATCTAAAATGGATAAAATATCTTTTTCACTTTCCGGGTAATGAGTCAAAAATCTCTGAATCGTTTCCTCTTTGACATTCTCTATGTGGGAATTCTTTTTTTCCTGACTCCAGTTAGATTGAATCATCCAAATTTTATCTTGAACAAAATCCTCTACTTCTTCTCTCATTACCTTCTCTACCTGATAAAGAGAAAACTCCTTTCTTTCCTTAGAAATAAGGGAGATAAAATTCTCTTCAATTTCAATCAATTTTTTAACAGACGAGTGAGCTCTTTTGAGAGCTTCTAAAATTATAGACTCTTCCAATTTTTCTGCCTCACCCTCTACCATCATTATTCCTTCCTTATCTCCAGTAATCACTAAATTTAAGTCACTTTCCTCCAGTTCCTTATCGGTGGGATTAATCACGAACTCTTCATTTACTCTTCCTATCCTGACTCCAGCAACAAGTTTTGGAAAAGAACTACTGGAGAGAAATAAAGCTAAGGAAGCTCCCATAATACCTAATATTGCAGGCTGATTAGACTCGCTAGCCGACAAAACTGTAGCTATTATTTGAGTTTCATTTCTAAATCCCAGGGGAAATAGAGGACGAATGGATCTATCTATTAACCGACTGGATAAAATCTCTCCATCAGAAGGTCTTCCCTCTCTTTTAAAGAATCCTCCAGGGATTTTTCCTGCTGCATAGGCTTTTTCTATATAATTTACTGTCAAAGGAACAAAACCTACTTCCTCAGAAGCACTGGGAGAAATAACAGAGGTCACCAGAACTATGTTTTCTCCATACTGAAGCCACACTGCTCCATCACTTTTCATAGCTACCTTATCTGTCGCTATAGAAAATCCTTTTCCTGCAAATACTTCTTCTACTTTTACCATATTTTTACCTTCTTAAACCAAGCTCCTTTATTATACTCTGATATTTTTTGACATTTTCTCTTTTTAGATAATCTAAAAGTTTGCGTCTCCTGGCTACTAACTGAAGGAGTCCTCTTTTCGAACTGAAATCTTTCTTGTAAAGCTTGAGATGCTCTGTAAGATTATTGACCCTCTCAGTTAATACAGCAATTTGAACCTCCGGGGAACCGTTATCTCGAGGATGTCGGCTAAAATTTTTCTGTAGTTCTTTCTTTTTAATTTTGGTAATACTCACCTTTTTAACTCCTTTCTCTGTATTTCATCTTCATTTACGTAATTGATTTTTATATTAGCACACTTTCTAACAATTGTAAACCCCTCGCCTCTACCCCTTGCCTTTAAAAAAATAGGGGTAGGGCTCTCCCTATTTTTTATAATCTTCTTATCCCCTGCAGGCAGGGCATTTTTCTTACAAAACATAAGGATACTAATTGGCTATAAATTCTGCCCTTTTTTGGGATATTTCTATTGCAAATTCGTTACAAGATTAACCGAATATTTCGTTTAATTTATTAATTAGATTTGGATTATTATTTTATCTCTCCATCCTAATTGACCTTACATAAACCCCAATAACCCTTGGTTTATCTTTTTCATCGTAGGATTAAGCGTGAGAAAGATTAACTGCTGTGATAGTTTTACCTGTTCCACCTTTGAAATTTAGAATTGCTATTTTTCGCACTTCTCTTCAATCTGCTTTTCACCTTTCCCTTCTTTCCAGCCTGGCAAAGCAGGTACCAAATTAACCCTCTCGGTTGTCTTTTCCATTTAAAGTTTAAAATGCCGTTTTTCTTATTTTCCCTGAATATTTCTCTAAATCCAAAGAGGTCATTAATGCAAAATCTACTCTTTCCATAATTTGCTCAGGAAGCGTAGTTAGATGTTCGCCAAGAATATCTTTAGGAATTGTAAGTATAGTTGCGGTTAGCACGCGGGAATTTTTCTTAGGTAAAATTCCGTCTGGAAGTAACACATCAGTGGGATATTTCTTATCACTGAGAGTAGAAGTGATAGTTACCACAACTACAGTAGGAGCATACCTATTCCCGATATCGTTTTGAATGATAAGTACTGGATGTCTACCCACAGGAAGGTCTAAATCTACCCAATAAACATCACCTCTTTTAATAATTCTGTTCAAATTACCATCTCCTTCAATACTTCGGGATTACTTTTTTTTGAAGGGATAAACTTGCCTGGGCAGTGTTTTTTAGAATATCTCCTAAAGCTTCATATCCCTCTATCATTTTTTTTTGCCTATCTTCCTGGAAATATTTATCTAAGAGTCGGTCGATAAGTTCGCTTCGGCTAATTTTGTTTTCCTGGGCTTTTGAATCTATCCATGCTAAAATATTAGTGGATAACGTAAAAGTGCGTCTTTGTTTATTTTTTACGGCCATTTTTCTCCTCTTTTTAGTCTTCTATTTTATGAAGTAAATTCTCCCCCCTTCTCCTTTAAACGGAAATTCCCAATTTTTTACATTGCTGCACTCACTTTTAATGATATGCTTCATCAGGTAAATATTTATTCCTCATTATTTTATAGTTGCAAAATAATGCATACAGTATTATAATACAAAAAAGTATGATTGTCAAATATGATTCTCATGATTTTCCAGTTTCAGGAAAAGTATCTTTGTTACTGTAGTGCAGGTCTTCTGACCTGCCAGATCAGGCTGAGGTAAAGGTCTGTGCTACATAGTTAATACCCTTATTTTTCCTGAAATTGGAGTGATTGGCTCTATGTCGTGTGGGTGCATAAAAAAAAATTAAACTCTAAACCCTCACCCCTATTTTTTATAATCTTCTTATCCCTTGCAGGCAGGGCATTTTTCTTACAAAACATACGGATACCAATTGGTTATGATTGTTGAGGTAGGTATACTATAGTTGATAAAATTAAGGGAGCTTCTCCCCCAATTTGAGAGGAAAGGGTAACCTTTACTGCTTGAGGAAGAGCATCATCCAAACCCTTAGGTGTTTTCATTGTCGAATCCCAACTTTTCTGCCAGCTTTTCCCATTGTAATAAGAAAAAATTAAATCATTAATGGGAGAACCAAGGGTAGCAGTGCACCCACCTTTGCCCACATTAGAATTTAAGAGAGTTTTTATCCGTCGCTGCAACTTTAAATGAGTTAAGCTATACTCTATTTCACATAAATCATACTCTCCTGATTTATTTGCTTCATTGAAAGTACTGGTAAAGAGAAGATGGTGTTCATCTCCTTTGAATACCAAATTAGGGTTGCTCCTGCTGATAAAAGAACTTTTTATTTCCCTGCCCATAGTATCCAGGCAACCTCGAGCACTCTGGTGCATCTGAAGACGAGCATTCCCTTTCATCCAGGCAGAATATCCTTTCCAGAAAACAAAGCAAAGAGATGCTATTATTATACTCAATAGGAAAGTGCCTATGAGAAGCTCAACTAAAGTAAAAGATTCCTCTCTTTTTTGCATCTTAGTCTCTTTATTACTACTCAGCCATTACTTATCGCTCATTATTTAACAATTCACCAATCTCTTCACATTTAATTTTTGTCCAATGAATCTTTGCACCGAACTTTACTTTTGTCTGTGTTTATTCGTGTAAATTCGTGGACAAATAGATACCTATCTTTTAGCTATGTAGGTAACAAGTTCTAAACAAGTAGAAGTCTTACTTTCCTGAGCATGGGATCTGCACAGAATCTCTACCTTTACTTTTTTTAAGTTTGGTGTTTTGGTTTGCCACCACTCTACCTTCCAGGTAAAATCTGGATAGTCATCGAATCTCCCTTTCCCTTTCTCATAATCAGAGGTAATAAAAGGATAGGTACTGTTTAATTTCTGATAGCCTTCCTTTTTAATTTCCTCCATCAATTTTTGCCCTAAAAGAGTAGCTGTTGAATAGCGTTCTGCTTTCTCTTTAGCCTCAAAGCCCAAAGGGAAAACTTTGGCTATCATTAAAAGTCCCAGGGAAAAAATGCCAACTACAATAATAACTTCCACCATAGTAAAACCCCGTCTTTCCTTGTAATGCAAAAAACATAAGTGAAAGATACTTTGCATTTTTTATCACTCTAATTTAATACACTAATTAATGTTTATTCGGATAAATGTTTACTTTTCCGGTGGTAGGCACTATAGTAAGGGTATACCAATTCCCGTTTCTCTCATCCTTAAGATAAATTGAACCTGCCTCAGCTGCTCCTTGAGGGAAAAAAGAAAAAGCATTGTCATTCCAATAACCAAATTCAACTATTCCATCTTTTTCTCCCATTTTACCAAGCTCGGGGTCGGCAAAAATAATCCCAGATTTCAGGTATCCGACACCTTCTACCCGATCCTCTTTCACATCTTCAATCCAGTATTTCCTCTGGGAAGAATCAATAACTACTCTATAGATTTCTCTGTTGGTTATAGCTAAACGACGAGCTAATCTCAATGTGCTGGCTATATCCTGAGCAGAACTCTTGAGGTAGGTTTTAGATAAAAAATTTCGGGTGGATAAAGTAGCAATAGTCGTTACTCCACTTACTATAGCTAATATCACTATCAGTTCTATCAGGCCAAACCCTGAAAAATTTGATTTAACCAACACATTCTGTAAAGATTCTCGAGAACTCTTCATTGAAATCCAATCTGCATCCAACGAACTCAACACACCATCTCTGTAACAGCTTAGTTTCTCTATAATTTTCCCTTCTGTGTCATTGAGATACTTCGCAATGACCAATAATAAATACCCTTCCCTGTTGGGTGGAGGCGACTTGTATCACCTTTTGTAAAAAAATTAAGAAAAGAAATAATTTGGAAGGCGATGTACACCTTTACACAAGTGAAGAGCTTTACCAGCTTATCGAATTCAAGTTCACTCTTATGCTTTTCTTGTTTTAATCCTAAGTGGATGCGTTAGGTGAAAGGTTTTCATTTATAGCTTATTAACCCGAGAGTCTTGATTTCTATGAAGGAATCCTGAGGGGTATTCTCTTGGTGATATTGGTTAAATTGCTTTTAAAAGTTCTGTAATCACCACGCCTTCATAGGAAGGGAGATCATTCACTATGTCTTCCAGGCGCTTTAATATCTCATGGAGACTATGCAATGAGTCCATATTTGGTTTTCCTTTATCTATTAACTTTTCTCCTTTTTTAGTAAGCTTTAAGATTTTCTTCTTTGTCTTCTCCATAAGCTTTCGTGAAACTCCTCTTCTGCCCGCGGCCTGAAAAAGATTCTCATAAAGGGAAACAATATCTTCTTCCTCAAAAAAGTCTATCTCATCCTCACCTGACTTTACTTTTTTCAATTCTGCCTCCTCAATAAAGATATTTTTTAATATTAGTTGTTATTCAGCCACAAAGATCATGAAGTAATCAAGATTATATAATCATTCCATCATATACAATCGGAATATCCACCTGTCTTTGGTATTGTAATCCGCGCATGGATAACTCATCACAAAAACATATTTCACAAACTTTTCAAGTAAACCCGATCCTAACCTTTTATGTACAGTATGCGCTGCATCTACAATTTCCTCAACAACAGATTCTTCTCTTTTCAATAGGAGTTTAAAATTCTATTACTCCCTTTTTACCCTGGTGAGTTAGCGACTAAACTGTTGCTAAAATTATATGAAAGAATAATCTTTTTGTCAAGAGAACAAACTAAATTTTTTTGAAAAGATGTACCTTCTTTGACATATTCTGCTTAAAAATGTAAAATGTAATCAATGTAGAGAAAACTAATTCTCTGCATTCTCAGCGGTTAAGTTTTGGCAATACTAAACAAATAGAAGGAGGGAGAATCATGAAAGTAAAATGGGGAACATTGGGTATTATTGTTGCTCTGTTGGTATTAGCAGGAAGTATATTTTTTGCCGGGATAAAAATCTCTACAACTGTCTCCTCTGAGACAAAAAGTGTGCAACAACAGGTAAAAAGAGAAGCTATAGCTTTCATACATGCTTACAGAAATTCTTCAAAAGAAGACAGAGTTATAACTTCCGATGACTTAAAAAATGGATATCAATTTGCCGATAGTTTCTTATCTAAATCAGGTGCAAAATAAACTCTTTGAACAAGTTTAGGATCAGTCTCTTTTTTTTTGCATTTACCCGTTCATGTATCAACTTACCCAATCACCAAACAGATTTGTCGTTTTGGCTGACATAAGGCTAAAATAACGGAAAAGAGTCCGTTATTGGTAAAGTTATGTTTTCTTCCATAAGTAGAGTTATCAGATATTTAAAGATGATTTCTTTATGGGAAAAAAGAAAGGTTGCTATGGCAAAAAAAATATATCTCATAGGAGTTGATCTTGGTACCGCCGGAACAAAGGCAGCTATTTTTGATGAAGAGGGAAATTTAATTGCCGATGCCTATGAGGAGTCGAAGCTTTCCTATCCTAAACCTGGCTGGGTGGAACAGGAACTCGATGATTTTTACCGCTCGGCTTGCAAGACTATTAAAGAAATCGTAGGAAAATCAAAAATTTCTCCTCATCGCGTAGCTGCTATAGCCTTTGATGGGCAGATGGCAGGAATAGGAGGGATTGATAAGGACTGGAGACCGGTAACTCGTTATGATTCCTGGCTCGACACAAGATGTGAGCCTTATATTGATCTTATGAAGAAAAAAGCCGGGGATCTTATTTTAAAAAAAACAGGGGCTCCTCCCAGTTACAACCATGGACCTAAAATCCTCTGGTGGAAAAAGGAAGCTCCTGAGGTTTTTAAAAATATCTATAAGTTTGTGATGCCTGCTGGATATGTTGCTGGGAAAATGACAAATCTCAAAGGAGAAAAGGCTTTCATTGATTACACTTACATTACCTTCACTGGACTTAGTGATACTGAGGGTAGCTCCTGGAGCAAGGAACTCTGCCAAATGTTTGATCTCTCTACGGAGAAACTTCCACGAATAACTTATCCCTGGGAGATAGTGGGTAAACTCTCCTCTCAAGCAGCTAAAGACAGTGGTTTAATTTCGGGCATTCCTATCGCTGCTGGCGCAGGCGACCAGATAGCCGGTTTTCTTGGAGCAGGATTAGTAGAAGAAGGAGGGTTAATAGATGTTGCTGGAACTGCTTCTTGTTTTGCGGGTTGTATTTCTAATTTTACTCCCGATATAAAAACAAAGACTTTTTTATGTTTTCATGCGATAATTCCTGGACTCTGGTATCTCATAGCCTATATTAATGGAGGAGGACTTTGCCTCAGGTGGTTTAGAGATCAGTTTGCTCAGGATGAAAAAAAAGAGGCTCAAAAGCGAGGAATGGATTCCTATCAACTTTTAAATGAAAAAGCTGAGAAGATTCCTCCTGGTTCAGAGGGTCTTATATTTATTCCCCACCTTGGGGGACGAGTTTGTCCTCCCAATCCTCATGTGAAAGGTAACTGGTTTGGATTTAGCTGGAAACACAGTAATTCTCACTTTTACAGGGCCATACTGGAGGGAATTGCCTATGAGTATGCCTATTACCTTACTGTTTTAAAAGAGCTTGCCCCTGATCTTTCTTTTCAGAGAGTCCGGGTCATAGGAGGGGGAGCGAAAAGCACCCTCTGGAATAAGATAAAAGCTGATGTGTTAAATTTATCTTATCTTAGAGTCAATCGCGAAGAACTATCAGTTTTGGGATCAGCAATAGTAGCAGGACATGCTGTTGGCCTTTTTCCAGACTTAGCCTCTGCTTCAAAAAAATTTACCTCTACGGCTAATTCTTTCATTAATCCCAGCTTATCCCATTACAACTATTATCGGAACTTCTCTAAATTATATCTCAAATTGCTTTCATCTCAGGAAGATCTTTCCAGAGAACTTACCAGGGCATGTCAGCTCCCAATACCAGATCAAGTATAAAGAGTAGGAAATATACAAACTAAAGATTAATGTAAACACTGGTGAAATTTAGCTTTTTGTCTTCTATCTCGTTCACAAGGCCCCGACGTAGAACCTTGAACGTCGAACTCTTTAAATCTCTCATCCTTTGCCTCTCACCTCTTCTACGCATTAACGCTTTTACGTATTTATCTTCGTGTCTTGGCGGCTGAATAGTAACTATTTTTTATTTACAGATTTTGTTTTATTAGCTTTGCTAAGTTTCCCTGTATATCTATCTGGCATATCTCTTTTAAAACCCAATCTATCCCCTTCTCCTCCAAATATTTGGCGAGTTGCTCTGATTCCTTATCACCTTTTACTCGAAATTTAAATGCTGCTGCAATTCCTTTGCATAGATTAGTAGGTTTGATCCCGCATTCTTCAGCAAATTTAGCTGCTCCTACTAAACGATCATCGGGAGAGAGTTTTCTGATAGGATCTCTGCCCATTTGTTCTATTGTATCGCCAAGAGCAGGATTATCAACTCTCAGGAAAAATTCATTTATGAAGTTTTCCTGCTCATCCATTTCAAAATGGTATTTTCTTACCAGAGCTTTCCCTATTTCCATGAGAGCTCCTCGCACTATTTCTTTCACTTTTCTATCTCGAATAGCTTCCCATATGTATGTATATCCTTTTAGATGGCTTATATAGGCACAAACAGCATGTCCTGTGTTATAGGTATAAAACTTTTGTTTTTGATAGGCAGGGAAATTATCTACTGGTACCAACCCTTTGACATCCGGTACTTCTCCTATGAAAGTATTTCTATCCACAAATAGTTCATCGAACTCCTCAGCTATGATAAAAAGAGGGTCTTTGGCGGAAATTGAAGGTGAAACAGAAGGAACTCTTCTTCTAATAATGGTTTCAACTAACCCAAGATGAGAATTTATATATTTCATGTAGGTTGAGGGACACTCTTGTAAAAGATAGCTCTTAAAAACTTTGCGTGCCCCTGAAAGATTTTCACAGAGCAGAAGATTGAGAGGCTTAGTAATTCCATTCTCTGCTCTTTCTATCATGCCCGAACAAACAAGAGAGGCCACAGAAGCAAGATTCTCTGCTTTTACTGATGTAGCCATTACATCAGCATTTTTAATCTCTCTGTTTACCTCATCTTGATTTTTAGCGTTGATTGCCCTTACATTTTTGATAAGTATCTCATAGGGCTTAGCACTTAAAATTTTTAACGTATACTGTTTTTTTTCATTGATCAGAGATATTAAATCATCTCTAACTTCCACAAAAACAGTTTCAAAACCAGATTGACTGAATAGTTGCCCTAAAAATCCTCTACCTATATTGCCAGCCCCGAATTGAACGGCTTTTTTCATTTGATTCACATCCTTAATTATTTTGTTCTAAAATTTTATAGTATATCTTTTATCCTCCTATTGGTTTTAACCTTGTGTAAATACTAATTTAAGTCAAGTCCAAAATTTTCTGTAAATTCACTTGGCCTTGACAAAAAGGCCATTATTCCTCCAAGATAAGGAAAAAAGGTTCACGGACCTTATCAAAAAAGAGGAAACAATGGCCAAAGAAAAGAATAGCAGAATATTGGATAAAGTGCAAGGTGTTCTTTTAGGTTTAGATGACAGGGACTTTTTAAGAGAGATAATAGAGAGTTTCTGTCAAAGACTCATCAGAAGAAGAAATGGCTTATCACCTTCAGGCAGAATCCTATCAGAGAACTAAAGAGAAGGTGTGGCTATCGCAACGGGTACAAATCAAGGAAACTGAAAACCCGAGTAGGAACCTTAGAACTCCTTGTTCCTCAGGACAAGAGAAGGAGAATTTCAACCGGAACTTTTTGCCAGATAGGAAGCGAAGCGAAAAAGCAC
>JAUWZM010000123.1 GCA_030615365.1 Candidatus Aerophobota bacterium
TGACTATGATCCAGAAGAGGCTAACAAACTCTTAGACGAAATGGGTCTGGATAAAAAAGATAGAGAAGGTTATCGCCTTCGTCCTGATGGAGAACGGCTGAAGATAATCTTGGAAACTACTGTGACAACTTCTCTAATTGAGCTTATACAAGAATACTGCAAAGATATTGGTCTGGATATTCGTGTAAAAGAGGAAGCTTTTGCTTTGTTCCTAGAGCGTGCCAAGGCAAACAAAGTAGATATGAGAATAATGGGTACAGGACAGAACCTGGAACCACCTTTTTCTTGTCTTCCACAGCATTATGTTCCTATGAACTGGGGTTGGGCAGCAACCTGGGGCACAAAATGGATGCAGTGGTATGCAACAGGAGGTAAGCAAGGAGAGGAGCCACCGGAAAAGATGATGAATCTCCTTGATTGGTTCGAAGAATTGAAACTGGCAATAACGGAAGAGGAACGTATCAATGCGGCACAAAAGATACTTCAATCCCATGCCGATAATATATGGATGATTGGTACTGTGGGTATGCCTCCTGTTCCCATTCTGGTAAATAAGAATTTGCGGAATATTCCGGCCAAGGCAGTATGGGCCTGGGATACTCTGAATACATATCCTTATCATCCGGAACAGTTCTTCTTTGAAGGAGCTGAGCCAATTTTGGAAGCGCATCCACTGGTTTACGAGTATCACTAATAAGGGTTAAGGAAGAATAGAACGGGGGTCTTCTCTAAGACGAGGCCCCCGTTCTACTAATTTTACTTAAGATAAGGAGGGTTTTTGAATGAACATAGTGGTAATCGTCTCCGACACATTTCGCGGTGACAATTTAAGTTGCTACAGTGACAGGAAGGTCTATACGCCTCACCTGGATCGTTTTGCTGAAAAGTGTGTGATTTTTGATCAAGCTTACTGCGCATCTTTTCCTACAGTGCCCATGCGTGCTGATCTTATGACCGGTAAGTATACCTTTACCTATCTTGGTTGGGCTCCCCTGCCAAACAGGGAAGTAATACTTTCCCAGATATTAGCAGATGCTGGATACACAACTATGGGTGTAGTGGATACTCCCTTTTTTATGAAGGGGGGTTACAAGTATGATCGTGGCTTTCACGATTTTATTCAGTATCGTGGACAGGGCTATTATTGGAGACTTGGGCAGGATTGGGATCCTTCTGAGGATCGCAAGGATATTACCTATGAGCGCCGCTATGAGGAGGACTACTGTGCTTCTAAAACCTGTGCTACTGCTGAGCACTGGATTGAGCGGCATTACAAGGAGAATTTTTTTCTCTATGTTGATACCTGGGATCCGCACTGTCCCTGGGATCCACCTGCACATTATGTAGAGCGTTATGAGCCTGATTGGAATGGTAAAACAGTATTTCCTTCCTATCGATACTTAAAAGGCAGCAGCGTAACCAAAAAAGAGCTTAATACTGCGTATGCCTGCTATCGTGGTGAGGTAACAATGGTTGACCATGCTGTAGGTCGGCTTGTTGACCGAATTGAGTCAATGGGGCTAATGGACAATACAGTGATTATCTTTACATCCGATCACGGCTTTTATTTTGGTGAGCATAATATTTTTGGTAAAGCAGTGATAGGAGCAAGGGGAAAAGCGTTTTTTAGCGATGCACCGCTTTATCGAGAAGTTGCTAATATCCCTCTTTTAGTTTATGTGCCTGGTGTTAAACCACATCACACTAATGCGCTGGTATCTGCTCCTGACTTTATGCCAACAATTCTTGAATTAGCTGGGGCCAAAGTGCCTGATGCTGTGCAAGGAAAATCCTTTTTACCAGTAATTAAAAAAGAAAGAGATACTCACCAAGAATTTGTGGTTTCCACAATGCAACTGCAAAACCCTGGTGAGGTTACCCGAGCTGTAGATGGTACTAAACGAGAAGTAGAGATTCATTTGCCGGCCACTATTACTACTGATAAATGGTCACTTCTTTATTCATGGGAGGGCGCCCCAGTAGAACTTTATGATTTGAAATCCGATCCCTTCCAGAAAAAAAATGTTGCCGAGAATAACAATTCAGTAGTGAAGAAACTGCATGAATGCTACTATGGATTTTTGAAAAAGATTGGAACTGAGGAAAGATTACTAAAACCCAGAACTTCTCTATAAATTTCTCAGAAAAAAAAGGTAGATTTATTTTTACTACCAATGTAGCTCAAGTCTTTAGAGCTGCTGTTCGGCAGGCTTAAAGGCCTGCACTACATTTTTGTTTTGCAAAAAGTATGACGTATTTACTTTGCATTGACACATTGCAGGAAGTGGTTGACAAAAAATTTTTATTTGCTACTTTTGTATACAACGATATCAATCTTTATCATAATTTGAAGATATGAAAGTATCTAAAAAAATGTAGCTGGAAAAGTGTGAGTTTCAGTGGAATAAATAAAATGATCAGCTCAAAAGATTTGGTGAAAAAAGCAATTAACTTTAAGGGCCCTGAACGAATACCGTATATAGTTGGCCTTGATATAGCTCGGTTTAAAGAAAAGAGAGGGAAAGAAGAGATTAAAAAAATTGAAAGACTTTATTCACAGTGTCCTTTTGATATATTTTCCGCAGATATTATGTGCGCCTCTGATTGGAAGCCTCAAAAAAGGCCCCCTCTTTCTAAATGGTCCATAGGGGGATACCATCGTGAAGAAAGGGAAGATGAATGGGGGGTGATCTGGAAAGAGTTACGGGTGATAGAGCATCCCTTAGAGAAAGACTGGTCCTTAGCAAAAGATTACCAGCTTCCCGATCCTTATGCTCCAGGAAGATTTGATGAAGCTAAAAAATTAATAGATAAAAATAGGAATAAGTATACTGTAGGATTAGTTTGGTTTACTTTGTTTGAAAGACTGTGGATGCTTCGTGGGTTTAACAATATGCTGGTAGACCCGTATTTAAACTACGATGAGTTTATTAACCTGAGAGATAAAATCTTAAATCTTAACATCGCGCTGATAAAGCAATGGTTAAATATAGGGGTAGATGCTATCTATATTAGCGATGACTGGGGAGGGCAAGAAACAATTTTAATGAATCCTGATGATTGGAGAAAATTTTATAAACCTTGCTATAAAGAAATGTTTGATTTAATTCATAAAAATGGCACTCATGTCTGGATGCATAGCTGCGGCAATGTAACACAGATAATCCCTGATTTAATTGAGATTGGCCTTAATGTCTTAAATCCTGTTCAGCCCCAGGCAATGAATGTTGAAGAATTAGGCAAAAGATTTGGAGGGAAACTCTGTTTTTTTGGAGGAGCTGATGTTCAGGATACCTTGCCTCATGGAACCCCTCGGGAAGTGAAAGAAGAGGTAAGATATTTAATTAAAACTTTTGGAAAGTACAAAGGTGGATATATTGGCAGCACCTCTCATACGATTTTACCTGATACACCTTTAAAAAATATAGAAGCCCTTTTTGAGGCTTTTGATGAATACTGTTCTAATCCAAAGTTGATTTTAGATGAAATGGCAAGGTAAGCGTCTGCCTAATTGAGGAGTGAATTATGTTAGGTTATATTATTAAACGAATTATTTATATGTTCTTTATATTGCTTGTTATCTCTGTAATTTCATTTGTGCTTATTAAGGCTCCTCCTGGTGATTTTCTATCAACTTATATTGCCAAGATGGAAGCCTCAGGAGCTCAGGTAGATCAACAGCAAATTGAGGCATTAAGAGAGCAATATGGCTTAAACCAACCCACTTATATTCAATACGGAAAGTGGATGTGGCAAATTTTTCATGGCAATTTTGGATGGTCATTTTATTGGAAACAACCGGTAAGTGAAATACTTGCCCAACGGCTGCCATTTACTGTTTTGCTGTCTTTATTTACCCTGATTTTTACCTATATGGTAGCTATCCCAATAGGTATTTATTCAGCGGTGAAACAATACTCTATCGGTGATTATGGGTTTACCTTTGTGGGCTTTGTTGGTTTGGCTACTCCCAATTTTTTGTTAGCTTTAGTATTAATGTATGTCTTTTACAAATATTTTGGTATTAGCATTGGGGGTCTTTTCTCCAGAGAGTATGCTCATGCGGCCTGGAGCTTTGGAAAAATGATTGACCTGATTAATCATTCCTGGGTGCCAATCATTGTAGTGGGGACTGCGGGAACAGCTGGAATCATTCGAGTATTGCGAGCTATGTTGCTGGATGAATTAAGGAAACCATATGTTCAGACCGTTCGGGCTAAAGGAGTTGCGGAAAAGACCCTTTTATTTAAATATCCGATTCGTATAGCAATTAATCCTATTCTCAGCACTATAGGCTGGCAACTTCCCGCTATTGTCTCTGGTTTCGTGATCGTTGCTGTGGTAATGAATTTACCAACAATAGGATCTGTACTCTTAACCTCTCTTTTGTCTGAAGATATGTATTTAGCGGGGAGTATTATTTTGCTTCTTAGCTCTTTAACCGTCATTGGCACTTTACTCTCTGATATTCTGTTATATCTTGCAGATCCCCGTATACGCTATTATAAGTGAGTAAAGAAGGATGAGGATGAAAACAAAAAAATCAAGAGGCGTCCAGGAAGAAATACTATCTTACTGGCAGTTAGTGTGGCACCAGTTTAAGAAACATCGATTAGCCATTGGTTCAGGGATAGCATTAGTTATTTTTTATGCAGCGGCCCTGTTCTGTGAGTTTGTTGCTCCTTATGATCCGCATCATCGATTTTCAGGCAGACAATACGTCCCCCCGCAGCGTATTCATTTCTTTGATGAAGAGGGAAAATTTCACCTTAGACCTTTTGTCTACGGAATAGATGAGAAGTTTAACGCCAAAACCTGGCGGTATACCTTTACTCCTGTTGAAGAGGAAAAATATTCCCTTTCTCTATTCGTTCGTGGAGATGAGTATAGACTCTGGGGATTGTTTAAGACAGATCTTCATTTGTTTGGTGTAGAAAAAGGTGGGGCTCTATTCCTTCTGGGAACAGATAATCTCAACCGGGATTTGCTCAGTCGTATCATTTATGCTTCCCGAATTTCCCTGACCATTGGTTTTATCGGAGTTTCCATTAGTTTAATCTTAGGCATGACTCTTGGAGGAATTTCTGGTTTATATGGTGGCATTGCTGATAATGTGGTTCAGAGAATTATTGAGATATTAATCTGCATTCCAACCATTCCTCTATGGATGGCGCTCTCTGCTGCCCTACCAAAAGATTGGTCTCCGGTGATGATCTTTTTTGGAATTACTATTATTTTGAGTCTTATTGGATGGTGTGCTCTGGCTCGAGTTGTGCGCGGCAAATTTATCTCTCTTCGAGAAGAAGACTTCATTTTGGCGGCAAGAACCTACGGGGTATCGCAGCGGCGTATCATCTTTCATCATATGATTCCAAATTTTCTCAGTTATCTTTTAGTTAGCGTTACCCTGGCTATACCGGCAATGATTTTAGGAGAAACTGCTTTAAGTTTTTTGGGTATTGGCTTGCGTCCACCTATCATTAGCTGGGGTGTTTTACTCCAGCAAGCTCAGAGTTTTCAGGTGGTGGCTTTGTATCCGTGGTTATTGACCCCTGGTATATTTGTTATAATAGCTGTTTTGTGTTTTAACTTCTTAGGGGATGGCCTGCGTGATGCGGCTGATCCATATAAGTAAAGGAGGGTTTCAAGTTGAAAAATGGAAATAATCTACTGCTACAAACAGAGGACCTTAAAATTTACTTTTACCTGGATGAAGGTGTGTTAAAAGCTGTAGATGGAGTTGCCTTAAAGGTACAAAGAGGAAAAACCTTAGGTTTGGTAGGAGAATCTGGATGTGGCAAAAGTGTTACTGCTCAATCAATTCTTAGAATAACCCCTCATCCTGGGAAAACAGAGGGTAAGATTTTTTTCTATCCAAAAGAGGATAAAAAGTCCTCTCTTGAGCTGGTCAAGCTGGATCCT
>JAUWZM010000084.1 GCA_030615365.1 Candidatus Aerophobota bacterium
AGGATCCAGCTTGACCAGCTCAAGAGAGGACTTTTTATCCTCTTTTGGATAGAAAAAAATCTTACCCTCTGTTTTCCCAGGATGAGGGGTTATTCTAAGAATTGATTGAGCAGTAACACTTTTGCCACATCCAGATTCTCCGACCAAACCTAAGGTTTTTCCTCTTTGTATTTTTAAGGCAACTCCATCTACAGCTTTCAACACACCTTCATCCAGGTAAAAGTAAATTTTAAGGTCCTCTGTTTGTAACAGTAGATTATTTCCATTTTTCAACTTGAAACCCTCCTTTACTTATATGGATCAGCCGCATCACGCAGGCCATCCCCTAAGAAGTTAGTCTTTCTAAAATTTTCCTCCTTCTATAGTCAGTACGAGGGGCAACGCAACAAACTGTCATGGTTCAAAGACACGCATCTTTTTGCCTTGCAGAGCTTTGCCCTGTTTCCTCCAATATTTGCAACTGAACCACCGTTATAGCCGCTACTCCTACAATATCCTGAATGGTGCACTCTCTGGAAAGGCTGCTTACAGGCTTAACAGATCCTTGAATAAGAGGTCCGTAGGCCTGGGCTCTGGCCAACCTTTCGGTGAGCTTGCACGCAATGTCGGCGCAGTTTAGGTCGGGAAATATCAGGACATTCGCTCTGCCTGCTACAGGGCTACTTGGAGCCTTTCTCTTTCCTATAGAGGGAACCAATGCACTATCGCCTTGCAATTCACCATCGATTAACAGGTCAGGCCTTCTTCCTCGGGCAATAGAAGTTGCATCAATAACCTTGTCTATTATGGAATTTTTGCCGCTTCCCTTGGTGGAGAAGGAAAGCATAGCTACCCTGGGCTCGGCGCCGATTAGACCCCTTGCTGTTTCAGCAGAAGTTATGGCAATTTGAGCTAATTGCTCAGCATTTGGATTGGCCACCATCCCGCAATCAGCAAAAATGAAAACCCCTTCCTCTCCATAAGGACAGTCAGGGACGACCATCACAAGACAGGTGGACACCACTTTGACGTTCTTGATTCCCTTAAATACCTGCAGAGATGGCCTTAATGTCCAGTCGGTAGGATGAATTGCCCCTGCAACTGCACCATCAGCATCACCTAAATAAACCATCATCGCGCCATAATACATTACCTCTTTTAATATTTCTCTGGACTCGTCCAAATTCATCCCCTCCTCCCTGTCTATTTCGTAAAATTTCTGAGCATAAAGTTCTCTTTTCTCAGAGATAAGAGGGTTAATAATTGGAATCCCATCAATTTTCACTTTCTTATTTTTGGCTACTGAAAGAATCTCATCTCTATCACCCAAAAGGATCGCCTTCGCAATACCTTCCCTGGATATTATCTTCGCTGCCTTCAGAGTTCTTTCCTCTGTTCCTTCTGGTAGAACAATAGTCCTTAAGGTTTTTTTCGCCCGCTGTTTGATTTTTTCTATAAATTCCATTTTTCCTATTTAAACTTTTCTTGAACTCAGGGATTCGATGATTGAGTAATCTCAACCACCTAATGCAGAGAAGTACTTAGCCTTCCACTCATCATTTTGTAGCCGCGAGGATTGAGAGTCTATGCAAAACTAAGGATGACTCAGAAGTTACAATGCCTTTATTACCTGGACGATTACTCTCAACCCTGCCACTTTAATCCTTCTTCTATCATAGCAAGATAGTTTTTCACCGGGACATAGTTAGTGATAGAATTGCCTGAACCCAAGGCATATCTACCACCAAGCATACATTCATCTAAAGTATCCCTCACATATTTTCTTAATTCCTCCTCGTTTAATCGGGATAACTTGTCTAAATCTATTCCCCCCATTATACCAATTTTATCTCCGTATCTTTTTTTAAATTTTCCTACAGGTATAATTACGTCTTGAAAGGAATGCCAGGCATCGATACCCACATCTTCAATTAGTTCTTCTACAACTTCTAAAGCATTACCGCAGCAATGGTAAATAAACAGTTTATCATACTCATGAGCTAAAGAGGCATACTTTTTAAACCAGGGGAAAATAAGTTTTCTGAGAGTCTTTGGACTGCAGGTAAGAGCTGTTTTATAACCTAAATCATCACCATGGAGAATGGCCCCTACATACTCCAAGGGGATAACGCTTTTATAATACTGATAGATTATCTCACCCCATTTATTAAACACTGCCTCCACTAAATCAGGCTGATCGTAAAGTAAATAAACCAATCCTTGATGCCCTAAAACTCCCTCCTCTATCTGTTGATAAAGAGAAGCACAAACTGTTAGTTTCATACCTTCGGGCAAATTCTCACTTAAAAACTTATAATAATCTTCGGCTTCTAATTTCATTTTTTCCCAGGGAAACTTCTCAAAATCTTCCCAGGAAGTAATTATACCTTTTCCCTCCTTGCTCCAGGGTCTTTGGCCATGAGAATGAGGAAGAATAGCTGTATCCTCAGCTACTCGCCATTCAGTAACAGTAACTGACATAAAAAATGCAAGTGCTATAGTATCAGGTACAAAGTCATAACCCATACGATAAAAAAAATTAATAAACTGTTGTAAATATTGCTTTTCTCCTTCAGAGCTTACAGTGATTGCATTTGATCTTTTCACTTTCCGGGGATCCATGAGAAGACAAGGAGGAACCGGCTTTTCTCCTATTAAATTTGCTGTTATTGATTCAATTATCTCATCATTAAGCCACGGTTCAGCAAAGTATACTTTTTTAGGTTTCTTTTCTCCTTTCAATACTCTCTCAAAGTTCTCAAAATCAGGTGAAGGGTTCTGTAATAATGTCTTAAGCATTTTTTATTCTCCAGACTCTTGTTTGATTGTAGCTTAGCTTTTTTAAAATTCTTTTTTTCTCTGGCAATAGTAGCTCTTAGTTCTTAGCTCATGGCTCTTAGCAAGTTCAAGTTCAAAGTCAAGTGCAAGATAGCTCATAGCAAATTCAGAATAGCTCTTAGTAAATTCAAAGCCAAGGTAGTCCTAAAATTGCACTAATGAGAAATAACTAATGCGCCGATAAATCGGCAAGCTACGGTAGTTGCCCAATTCATTGGGCGCTTTTAAAAGCCTATTCTAATCCTATCTGAGATTGTTTTGACTTCCACAGACAAGATGTCTGTACCACCACATGCTTTGCAATGTGAAGCGAGGAACCTCACATTTTTTAGAGAAACTCACCTGTTACAATATTTTCCTTTTGAGTTCCCTTACTTATATGGATCAGCCGCATCCCTCAGACCATCTCCCAAGAAATTGAAGACTAACACTGTGATGATGACAAATAATCCCGGAATCAAAAGCCAGGGATGAAGCGAAACAGCACGCACATTTTGTGCATCTTGAAGCAAAGTGCCCCAACTCACTGCAGGAGGACGAATGCCTAAACCTAAAAAGCTCAAAGCTGTCTCTCCTAAGATCATAGCGGGTACAGCTAAAGTCAGACTTACTATGAGATAACTTAAGAATGAGGGAAGAAGATGCCTGGCTATTATTCTGCCATCACTTGCCCCGGAAATCTTAGCTGCCATAACAAAGTCCTCCTCCCTTAGCTCTAAGAACTTTCCTCTTACCACCCGAGCTAAACCACACCAACCCACAATGGAAAGGATAATAGTGATTCCAAAGTAAACCTTAATTGGTGTCCATTCTTGTGGTACAGCTGCACTCAGAGCCATCCACAGGGGAATAGTGGGTATAGAGATTAAATACTCTATAATTCTTTGAACAATCATATCAATGCTTCCTCCATAATACCCAGAGAGTCCCCCCAGTGTAATTCCCAGTAAAAAACTAAGACTTACTCCTACTAAACCTATAGACAGAGAAATACGGGCAGCATGAAGATTGCGGGAAAACAGGTCCCTTCCTAATTTGTCTGTCCCAAATAAGAATATGGTCCCACCCCCTTTTGCACCGAAAAGGTGAATATCTGTTTTAAATAAACCCCACAATTTATACTCATCCCCGTGGACTAAAAAATAAACAGGGTATTTTTTAGTTTTATCCTCAGTATATATCTTACGCCAGGTTTTTGGATCAATGCGTCTTTTTATTCCATAAACAAAGGGACGAAGATTGAATCCATTTTCATCAAAAAAGTGCACCCTTTGCGGTGGGCAGTCAACATATTTTGTATATCTCTTATATATATTACTAGGAGAAAAAAAACCACAGAACAGAGCTAAGATGTAAAAGATGAGTAACACAGTGCCGCCAAGAATGGCTAACTTATGTTTTCTAAACTTTCGCCACATAAGTTGCCATTGAGAGGCCATATAATATTTTTCCTCAGCACTAATTCTATCTTTACTTTTTCTCATTTTTATTTCCTTTCACTTCTCAAACTGAATACGTGGGTCTATCCAAACTAACAAAATATCAGAGATAAGAGTGCCTATTACGGTTAAAAAGGTTAAGAACATGACAGAGCTACCAGCTAAATACATATCCTGGCTCATCAATGCCTGAAAAAGAAGAGGCCCTATAGTGGGAAGGCCAAGCACTATAGCAGTGATGGTCCCCCCGGAGACAATAGCAGGAAGAGTCCAGCCTATAGTGCTAATTATAGGATTGATAGCTACTCTTACTGGATACTTAAATAAAAGATCTCTTTCTACAATTCCTTTTGCTCGAGCAGTAATAACATATTGCTTTTTAAGCTCATCTAACAAGCATCCCCGCATCACCCGAATAAGTCCAGCTGTACCAGCGGTACCAATGACTATTATAGGGATAGGAAGATGTTTCAGCATATCAATAAATTTGCCTATGCTCCAGGGTTCTCCCATATATTGCGATGACCACAGCCCACCTACACTTAAACCAAAATACTTGTAGAAAAAAAACATCAGTATTAAGGCAAAAAGAAAGTTAGGGACTGCCAGACCGATAAATCCTGCTATGGTAAAGGAATAATCCCCAACAGAGTACTGATGAGTGGCCGAATAAATTCCCACCGGAATAGCTATAATATAGGTAAAGGCAAGAGAAAAAAGGGATATCATTATTGTTAAAGGCAGGCGCTCGGCTATTAAATCAACCACTGGTTTATTATATGAAAAAGAATTTCCAAGATTCCCATGAAACATTCGCCACATCCACTTGAAATACTGAAAATAGATGGGTAAATCCAGACCATATTGCTTTTTTAAGGACGCAATTTGGTCTGCACCGATCTTTTGGCCGGTCACTTCTAACTGGGCTATATGCGAGGTTAACCAATCACCCGGTGGAAGTTGAATAACAACAAATGCAGTGATAGAAACAACGAATAAAGTAAGAAACATATAAATAATACGACGTATAATATAAGCTAACATTTTCTCCCCTTTTCATCAAGCAAGGTTCTCTGTCTGAAAGAAAAGGCAGAAACCCCTGTTAATTTCTTTTTATACCTTTTCCAGAGTAATAGCTTAGCTTTCCTGAAATTCTTTTTTTCTCTGGCAATTGTAGCTGCCCAATTCATTGGGCGAATTAAATTCGCCGATAAATCGATAAACTACAGCAATGACAAATGAGTAATTTTATTTTTTTAGTAAAGCGCACTTAATTCTAAGCATCCATTCCTCTTTGTCAATAAAAACAAAAAAGTCACCAAAAAACCAAATTTTCCTCCAAATATACCCTGGCGGCCTTTCTAATTTTCTTTACTCTCATTCTTGCCGCCTCATAGCTTAGGTTTAAATCCTGGGCAATTCCGGAAAGACTATGGCCCTCTATTAATAAATCAAATGTCCTCTTTAGCTTTGAATTCAATTGAGCCCTTATCAGTTTCTTTATCTCCTCGGTGATTAATATATGCCTTGCCTCCTCTACTATTGAAGGTCTATTCAAGGTCGGACAATTTTGAGCAACTGAAGTCAAACAGGCTTGGCCCCTACTACCCAAAGTCTCCATATCCCCCAGGCTTACTATAATCACATTCTTTCTTGGCTTGCTATCAATGCTTTTTCCTCTACAGTGGCAATGCGTAGCCTGAAAGTAGCACGCCCTTAGGATATAAGACTCTGTCTTATCTTTGAATTTCTCACTTTTTTCCCATAGATATATTCGCATCTCTTGCATCAAATCATCCTGGTCTGCTTCATTCCTTGTAATCTTACAGGCAATTCCTTTTAGTTTCTCATCTAATCTTTTTAAGATACTGGTGGAGAATTCCATCTTTCTTCCCCTAATAGTATAATACTGTCCTCCAAATGCAAATGTGCTTTCTCCTCTTTCTGTCCCCGGTTGATAGCAGCTCAAAGAAATTCTTGACATTTTAGAGAAATCGACGGAATCCGATTTCAAGACGTACGCCCTCAATCACCAAAAAAACTCATCTTTATCTTCGCTCTATTGTTACTTTGATATATTATGCATTGTAATGAAAATTATGTCAAATGTTGCATTACGAGAGCTCTGAAAAATTCTTTTTCGTTTTGCTGCTCGGCGAGGTGTTTCCATGAGGCAGCGGCGATTAAGGCGGGTCTATGCGCTCAAACTCTTAGTTATCCTGCAATCTGAGACATCGCCCATAAGAGCCACAGCATAAAGATAAGAGTAGAACTTAGCCGCAGGCGCCCGGAAAGCACCGAGCAAAGAGCAGTCTCAGGCTTTTTTCAGAGTTCTCTATGAAGGAATTACAGGAGAACATTATAGATAAAGGAAAAGAGGATTCACATAGGGGGAGAGAAGTTATTTTGATGAAAAGGATGGTACTATGAAAAGCAAAGAGACTGGGAAGTCATTCAATGGTATATTTTGGAAGAAGATTTGGTTTTTTGGTGACTTTTTTGTTTTTATTTATAGAGAGGATTCGGTTATTTTTTTAATTGAGCTCGTCCTGTTCTCGACAAAGATTAGCCATGGCGGTACCAAAGGTGGACTGACATCCTTATAATATAAATAAAGCATACACACGGGTAATGTCAAAAATAACATGAAGGAAAACATGAAACCACAGAGTGCACAGAGGGGAGACAATCAAAAACCTCTTAGCTTATTGATATTTAATGATTTCTCTGCGTTCTCTGCGGTTAAGTTTTGACAATACTTACACACGAAAAAGGGTGAAAATATGTTAGAAGTGGAAAGGCATCAAAGCATCGTTAAAGAAATCAAACAAAATGGAATTGTTCAAGTTTCCAATTTAAGCAGATTGCTCAATGTATCTCAGAATACAATTAGACGTGATCTACAAAAATTGGTAGAAGAAGGATTGATAAAAAGGATTCACGGAGGGGCTATCTTTGAGGATTTTTATGATGATATCAGCCCTTCCTTTCTTATTCGGGAAACTGAGTTCAAAGATGAAAAACAGCGAATCGGACAAATAGCGGCTGAGCTAATTCAAAACGGGGAAACGATTATCCTGGATGCAGGGACTACTGTTGCTCAGCTTGCCAGGAACATCAAGAACAAGCGGGATTTGACGGTGATAACCAACGCTGTGAACGTAGCCTTAGAGCTGGCTAATCATCGGGGAATTGTGACCATCTTAACAGGAGGGATCATTCTGGAGGCAACTAATTGTCTGGTGGGTTATCCGGCAGAGGAATTCTTAGGTAAAGTTCATGTGGACAAGACATTTTTAGCTGCCGGAGGTATAACCGTAAAAGAAGGCCTGACAAACCTTAACCCCTTTGAAGTCCCTGTCAAAAAGGCAATGATAAAAGCTGCCGAAGAGGTCATTTTATTGGCAGCGCATAATAAGATAGGAAATGTAACCCTGGTCCCGATTGGCCCAATAGAGATCGTGCATAAGATAATTACAGATAATGGATCCTCTCAAGCAGAATTACATACACTCCGAAAAAAAGGAATTGAAATTATTCTGAAATGAGAAACCACAGATGACATAGAGATAATGTCCGATGTGAGAAGTAATATGTAGAAGAGGCTAAAGGCAAAGGGGCGAAAGGCTCGAAGTAAAAATAAAACCCTTTTTACTTATTACCAATCACAATTATTTGTGTTTTTCTGTGGTAAAGCGTTAACAATACTTCTTTAAATAAGTAGAGGAAAAAAATGGAAAAAAAATGGTTTCAAAAAAGCTACAGGCACAACATAGTTGACACGTTTATCACTGATTGGGATGAAAGATTCTTATCTGAGTTCGATTCTGAAAAGTATGTAGATATGTTAACTCTTGCTAACGTGAGCTCAGCTTTGTTCTATACTCACTCTCATGTTGGTCACTGTAACTGGCCCACTAAAACAGGCCATATGCACAGAGGATTGAAAGGGAAAGATATAGTAGGGGAAGTTGTCGATCTTTGCCATCAAAAGGGGATAGATGTAATACTTTACTATAGTCTAATCTTTAACAATTGGGCTTATAATAATAATCCTGATTGGCGAATTATCAATGCTCAGGGAAAAGGGAGCAGCCGTTTTTGGTCTTCTCGTTTTCTTGTCTGTTGCCCTAATTCTCCTTACCGGGATTTTGCTGTGGCACAAGTTGAAGAACTCTGTAAAAATTATGAGTTTGAGGGTATGTGGTTCGATATGACCTTCTGGCCTGATGTGTGCTACTGCTCTCACTGCAAAAAAAGATATGCCCTGGAAGTAGGGGGAGAGATTCCCACAGTCATTAACTGGGAAGATCCAGAATGGGTTAAATTTCAAAGAAAAAGAGAAGAGTGGCTGGCAGAATTTGCCGCTTTAATTACCTCTACAGCCAAGAAATTAAAGCCAGCTATTACAGTTACCCACCAATCCGGCGCATTCACACAAGATTGGACATGGGGAGCAAGCATTGATTTAGCTAAGGAAAACGACTATATGGCCTCAGATCTCTATGGAGATTCCCTGCAGCAATCTTTTTTCTCTAAGCTTTTCTACAAACTGGGCAAGAATGTACCTTTTGAGTTCATAACCTCTGCCTGTTTTCCTAACTCCCATGACCACGTCACGATGAAACCGAAAGAGCTATTAGAGGCACAGGTGTACTCATCCCTGGCTAATGGGAGTTCTTTTTGTCTAAATCATACCATTGACCCTGTAGGAACCTTAGATAAAAGGGTTTATAAGCAGATGGGAGATATTTTTAAAGAAACGCAAAAGTATGAAAAATATCTTGGGGGAGAGCCCTGTCAGGATGTTGGCATTTACGTTAGTTTTGAGTCAGGGATTAAGCTGGAAGATAATGGGAAAAAGGTCAGTGAGGCAAAAAGTACCTTTTTTTCTCCTTTTCCTCACTCTCAGGCTGCACGCGGTGCTGCTAAATCCCTCTTGCATAACCATATCCCCTTTGGCGTTATTACTAAAAAGAACCTTAAGGAACTTTCCTCCTATCAAATCATCATCCTTCCTAACCTACTTATCATTGACGAGGAAGAAGTTGAGGCGCTAAAGAGCTTTGTTGCCTCGGGAGGAAGCCTCTATGTCAGTAAATATGCGTCTCTTTTTACCAAGGATGGGAAGAAGAAAAAAGATTTTCTTCTATCTGAGCTTTTGGGTGTTTCCTATTCAGGGGAGACAAAAGAAGAGGTTACCTACCTCTCTCCCGCTGAGGAAGGAAAGGATATTCTCAGCTCTTGCTCTGTCAAATATCCTTTGACTATCTTCAACTCCCAGCTTAAGGTGAAAGCAAAGGAAAAAGTAAAGATTTTAGCAACCATTACCCTTCCCTATGTTGATCCCAAGGACACAACTCGTTTTGTTTGTACTCACGACGATCCCCCGGGTATTCTTACTGATTATCCTTCTATTGTTTTAAATGAGTATGGTAGGGGAAAGCTCCTCTATGTCACAGCAGATCTGGAAACAGCACAGCCAGAGACTCATAGAAAAATCTTCATTGATCTAATTAAGATGCTCTGTCCAAAAGCATTTTTCCTGGAAGCAGATGCTCCCAAATCTGTAGAGATAACTTCTTTCCATCAAAAGGATAAGAAGCGCTATCTTATTAACCTTCTTAACTTTCAAGCAGAGCTGCCTAACATTCCTGTAGAAGGAATAAAGCTGAGGCTAAGATTAGATGGAAAAGAACCTAAAAAGTTAATAAAGCTTCCTGAGGAAAAAGAATTAGCCTATGAGGTGAAAGAAGGCTATCTGGAATTCACCTCTCCTAAATTGGAGACCTTTTTAATGTTAGCCCTGGATTATAAGTAAGGATGAATTTTCTTGAGGAAGTTAAAAGTCCAAAACGACACCATAGGGGGGGGAAGGCATGCTAGATAGGGGCCTAACGAACTGACAAGCCTTGGAGTTGAAATGAGTTATGAGTGAATTGAAAACTCACTCATAATAAACAAAATTAGTTCTTAAATTAGCTAAAGATAATTATTATTAAAAATGGATGACATTATGGAATATACAAGTTTTGAGTGTGTAAAAAGTGCTTTGGAGCACAAAGAACCCGACCGTATTCCTTTTGATATAAGTGGTGCTCTTGTTACAGGTATAAATATTAAAACATTAAAGAGATTAAGAAAGTATTTCGGATTGTCAGAGAATGTAGAGATATTGGATAAAGTAACTCAAATGGGAGTAGTGGATAATGATATAATAGAGAAATTAAAAATTGATTGTAGAAATGTTGGG
>JAUWZM010000136.1 GCA_030615365.1 Candidatus Aerophobota bacterium
TGGGTGCGGTTTTGGGTGGATTCACTGTATATTTGATTGAAAATATTATAGTAACTTTGGCGATATCAGCGTTTTGGAAAGAAGTAGCAATTGGAGGCTTCTTGCTATTTTTCGTTATGTTTGACTTTTATCGAAGACGAAGAACAATGGGTAATTTTTCCTAAAAAATACCTACTATTTGCCTATGGTTAGTCTACTGCGTAAGAAAAGTAGGTAGTTTACGCGTCCAGATGAAACGAGGAACAAAAGGGCACCTTATTATCCTGCTACCTACAGGATTTAGGGTGCCCTTGTTCTTTTAGGCTCTTTGTCAGCAGAAGATGCAAGTTCTTCTTCAACTCGACTTTGACTGTCAAAGTCGAGGTAGGGGCAAGCCTTTTTATAGGGATACTCCTTTGTTTTTTTCTCCTCTTTTTCCTCTAAGAATATGCGTGTCAAACTTAGGTTTAAACCGGGTTGGCTGAATACTTACCTCTAAATTGTGGTAAGCTATATTTAGTTTTTTAGGAAAGCTAAACTATTATCCACCTTCTTCCCCTGAAAGGTTCTAAGTATTCTTTCTCGAGCGTTCATTTCCCCTCAAGTAATTCAAGTGGATATTTTCCATATTGGCGAACTAAGTTCACCATATATTCATAGTTTTCTGGGGGTACATTTCCAGCTACAGAATGGTCCGAAGCTATAATATAACCGCCACCTTTAGCAGCATTAAGTCTATGTAAAATCTCCTTTTTTATATCCTCTTTTGTTCCACTAATAAGAACACGGACATCAATGCCTCCCCAAAAGGCTAACCTTTTACCATACTCTTTTTTTAATTTAACTACATCAAGCCCGGATTTAACTTCAAGGGGATTATAGCAGTCAATGCCAGCAGCAATTAAATCATTATAAATTTCTTTAGCATTTCCACATCCGTGATAAATAATTTTCACGTTATATTTCTTAAATTCCTTGTACATTCGCTCAATACAGGGAAAATAAAGCTTCCTCCATATATCAGGAGAATAAAACATGCCTTTATCATAAGCAACATCCCCCCAGATAACCATTCCTGTAAGTTCGGCGACTCTTTCTAATTGCTGCCTACCGATCTCAATCATAAAATCTGTAGCTCTTTCTGCAAAAGCTTTTAGCTTACCAGGAGATAACATAATATCCATAAAATGTCCTGACATTCCCCGCGCTCTGGTTAAAACTTCATTAGGTTCACAAACACCTCCAAACAAACAAAAATCTTCCTTGTATGCTTTAACTGCATCCATATAACTGGGAAGCTCACTAAAATTATCTCCCATATTTATTAAATCTTGGCGAATATCATTATAACGCCGATCATCACGAGGGTCATCAAATTCAAATTTTTCGTAATCATTGGCACTTTTAATAGAGAAATCCAAATATCCAGGCATAGCTGCTCCTTCCCCCAATGACATTTTCACTACAGAGCCCCATCCCGACTTATAGATAATTTCTCTCTCATCTCTTTTAATAATTTCTGGCTTTTTGATCTTTGGATCCATATTGGGATTAACTACCAAAAGGTCCAAATCATAGTAGCGATAGATATCTACATTCTTATCCAATCCTTTTTCCTTAATCCAATTGTTAATAAATTGAGTCCAGAAGAAATCAGTAATGGGAACTTTATCAGGTTCCTCGTGATTTAAAGCTTTCAATACCCTTTCTCTTTTAACTTCAGCTTTAGACAAGATTGACATTTATTCCTCCTATTCTGTTCTCTTTGAATATTTATGCTAATCCACATGAAAAACTTCTTCCATCTCTGCCCACCATTCATCAGGTTTTTTTGTAGGTAGAGGTTCTTGCATGGGCATAATGATCTTCCACCACTCCTGGGTATGAGGATCATCAGCCATCTTTTTCATATCAGCTTTATAGTTGCTGCCTATATACTCAAAATAGGAAAATAGATAATTATCTTTAAAAAAAATAGAGTAATTTCTTATATTACACTCCTTAATCTTCTTTAGCACCTCTGGCCAGACAGAAGCATGATAACGTTTATACTCTTCAATCTTTTCTGGTTTTATCTTAATTACGGAACCTATTCTTCGCATATTTATCCTCCTTCTTTCACAGGTTAGTAGTGTCAAAAGTTTTTTACTAATTTTCTCCTAAACTCTTTATTTTCAAGTGTTTTAGTGAAATTGACTTGCCTCCCCCCTACTTTTTGTAGTAGGATTAGGTAAATCCATCAAAAAGGAGGCAAGCCTGATGAGAAAGACCTCTCGTCTTGTTATGATTGGTTGTTGAGCTTACCAAACTCATAGGCCGTCTCGTACATGACCAGAATATTCTCCAGGGGAATCTCTGGCAAAAGGTGCTGGCTGGGTGCTATAACGAGGCCTCTGTAGCGTTTGAAAAGCTCAATTCGATGTAGAACCTCTCTTTTAACGTCCTCTAAATTGCCGAAGGGAAGAGTGTGCTGGGTATCTATGGAACCGTGAAAGATGAGCTTTCCCCTGTACTTTTTCAACAGTCTTTCGATATCCATCCCCCGAGCTCTAACCTGGACAGGCTCTATGGCATCAAGGTCTATTTCAATTAAATCAGGAAGAAAAACTTCCACACTTCCACAACTGTGCTGCATTATCTTAAGACTGTGGCTTTTGGCCAGGGAGTAAAGCCTCTTTATATGAGGTATTATAAGTTTTCTCCACATGGAAAGACTGATCAAAGGTCCCTGCTGAGTTCCATAATCATCTCCGGTAAAGAAAATATCCAGCTTTCCCTTTGATACCTCGAACATTCGTCGGGAGACCTCCCAAAAAAAATCACATATTCTCTCCATCAAACGATAGGCAAGATCTGGCTCATCGTACATTAAAATGAGAAACTTCTCCATCCCTACCAGGTCCATTGCAACATTAGAAAACCAACTCCATCCTCCCCCAAGAACTGCATGTTCTTCAAATTTCTCAGTTTCCTCCCGGAAAACGCCATAGTCAAAAAAATCCGGTGAAGGCCAGGGATAATTTTCAATATCTTTCACCGAAGACATATTTTTTAAGGGATGATTAACAGGATAGCCAAAATCTCCCACTCCCGCTCTGGGAATTCCAAAGTAATCAGTGGGAGTCCCATCAGGGGCTTTAAGTTCAGGACCGATCCAGGGAGCTCTGGCCCAGCGAAAATCAACGTGAAGAGCCTCCATTAACTCTAGCTGTCCCTTAACCCCCAGCTTCTTAATTAAACTGTTGTACACTGCCTCACAGGCACAAAAATCAACTGGTACCCTATCGGGTAGCTTAAACTCATAGGTTTTTAAAACCCTTTCTTTAGAGGTCATCTTTATCCTTTTATGGCCCCAAAGCTCAGCCCCTTTATCAGGTGTTTGGAGATACTCCTCAATCTTCTCGGGTCTTATTTTAGTCGCCGAACCGACTCTTTGCGTATTTTATCCCTCCTTTATGTATTTTCCATGTTCTATTGCTGCATTAACCATAGCAAGGTAATTCTTTGGAGGGATCCCTTTAAAAATACTGGTGGAAGAACCAATAATATAACCCCCTCCTTCTTTTAATCCATCCAGATGTTTCTTGACCTCAACTTTTATTTCTTCCTTTGTTCCTGTAGTAAGTAAAACTACATCTATATTACCAAAGAAAGCTATTTTCCCGTACCACTTTTTCTTTAAAGCATAAATATCATTATAAGTTGGCTCAACAGGATGAATTCCTCTAACCCCAAGTAGCAGTAAAAGAGATATTACTTCTTTTAGGTCACCATCAGTGTGAGTAGTAACTATTTTACCTGCTTTTTTAGCCGGTGCTAATAGTTTTTTCATTCGGGAAATAACTAATCCTTTGAACATATCCCTATTAATCATAAGACCGCTACCGGTAGCAATATCATCATTGTAAAGTACCCAGGCAATATCATCTTTATACTTTTCACATACTGCTTCCATAGCTCTTACCTGGACTTCAAGTATTATATCCATAATATGTTCCACTAATTTCATATTATCATAAAGCATATACATAAAATCTTGGAAGCCAATGGAAAGAAGGGTACTATCAAATATGGAAGTGAAGTTTGCCACTACCCCAACGCCTGTACCTTCTGCTACTTCAAGATAGCGCTCAAGTCTATCAAGCTGCACTTTAAGATCTGGGGGTTCTTCCATTTTCTTTAAGTCATTAGAGGATTTTATCCTACCATCAATATAATGACGTGTGCCATCATCCGCTTCTCTGAAGACATTACAGGGCCTATAGGAAAAATTTACGCATACGGCATCTTTACCCACTCTCTTAGCAAATTCCACATCATCATCTGGAGAGATAATGCTTTCTCCTTCTGCTGCATCTATTTGCTTTACTTCTTTAC
>JAUWZM010000101.1 GCA_030615365.1 Candidatus Aerophobota bacterium
TTTAGACCAAGTGCCTTTCTTAATTTAGCATAAGTACTTGCCTGAATGCCTGTTAGTGCAGTTCCACCGAAATCAAGAGGAATACGGTCAGCTTCTTGATGATTTATAGCCTTTCTTATTCTTTCTCGTGATGTCATTTTAAACTCCTGATATAAGCTGATTTAAGTATTTCTTTGGTTTTAAATGAGGTAGTTTAACCTTGGTTTAGCCTTCCACTTCTTCATTAACCGTCAGCCTTACTATACTCCCTATAGGTTAAGTTAACGAGTCTATTTTATTTTTCACCTCCTCATCCTCTGTTTTTAACTCCTGGGCAATTTTAACCATGCATCCCATATTTTCAAAGATAAACGGCTCTTTCCTTTTCCGTCAAACAAACCCGCATTACAAAATATACGTAAAATATCCGCCGGTAGAAAGTCTTCATTCTTTTTCATTTTTTCCTTTCTATTCCAAAAAAGATCTATGTCTCTGGTAAAAAACCAAACGATAAATTTCGCATCCAACCTCTTTGATTCGTTAAGGAGAAATTGAACATAGTTAGCTTGCCATTTTTCCTTTCCTTTTATCTTCATTCCCCGGGGAAAAATCTTTCCTCCTTTTTCTATAAATACATCTTCAGCAGTAAAGCCAGTTTCAGCTACTGCAAAGGGTTTATCCGGAGCAATGTCCCGTATTCGAGAAAACCAATCCTTAGGTAAATCATCAGGATTTTCGTACTTCATATCCATATAAGGGTAAGTACTAACAGCTATGTAGTCCGTAAAGGGAAGCAATTGCCTGACAATCTCTTCGCTTTTAATGAAGCTTTCGATATGAATAGTCAAGAATAGTGGAAGCTCAGGATATTCTTCTTTGAGAGTTTTGTACACCCGTTCTGTCATTATGAGATATTTTTTAAATGCAGTTGGATTTCCATTCGCTAACATATTTACTTCAATACCATAAGCCATATAATCAGGATGGAATCTCTGAATCATATAGCGGCAAAAATTGGTGTAGGCTTCAATTGCATCTGGGTCATCAAAGTCTTTATCCTGCCAGTTGTTTGGCAGTTTCATGCTAGAATTTTCTGCCCAATAAGGGTCTTTCCCCCAATAAGATGCAAAACCGTTTCGAAGAAAAGCAATTGGCGTTACTGCCACATACACCTTTTGGCCCTTTTGTAGATGACTTAGTCTAAAATTAATATCTTCTCTAACCTTGGAATGATAAGGTTTACCTGCGAGTGCCTCAGACCAGGGTATGCCCCAGTCAAAATGATGAGCAATCAAATCGGTATGCTGGTTAACTGTTTTGTATGTTTCCTCAAGTGCTTCTGGGGTAAAGTCATATGGCCAGGGTGTTATACCCATACAAAAGGGACGATTTTCAGGTAATGCTAAATCAGTAAATCCATTATTTTCTACATCAAATTTTGTCATTTCTTCTCCTCCTAATAAAAGACTGGTTCATCCTTTCCTGAAAGCTCCTAAAAAAACTATTTCTCTTTTAATTTGCCAAATCACGGTCAGATTTCTCAAAGTTAAGGGTCCTATAAGCCCCTCTCTTTTGAAGATAACTCTTTTATTGATCTATCCTTCTTTTAGAATTATATATTCTTTAATTTGATGGGCAGATCAATTCTCCGATTTTCATAGCTGCTCAGACATATCCCCATCAATATCTTTCGTATAACATACCTGAAGATACTTTTGCTGAGTAATCCAAGTATCTTCCTGCTCTTCTAATACTTGGGCCATGAGAGGATCTGGTGAATACTTGTGAATAACCATCGATCATTACTTTTTCGTAACCATGCGAGCCATAGATAGTGATTGTGCTAGCTAATTGAGGTATTTCACTATATCTTTGATTCTTTGGAACAAGGCTGCCAAACTCAAAAATAGCTCGGACACTATTTTCAAACTTAGCTTCTCCAAGCACATATTTTTAGGATACAAACTCGGAGAGGAATCTTTCCTGCTCTTTAAAATTTCCTGATTAAACCTAAGTTTATCTATACCACCAGCAGCTTTAACGGCAACACCAAGATCTATCCCAAGTTCATAATAGGAAATGCGATCCACCGGCTCTCTTTTCAGGGAAGCTAAAACACGCTCTCTGGGCAGCATCGTATCTGGTCGAGTAAAAATCATTCTTTGGACCTCCTTAATCTATGGTAAAAATTACCAAAATTATGCCATTCATCCTGCCAGTTCCACTGGTGAGATGAATGGCAGGGGTTATAAAGCCTCATGCTTTCCTTTGAGTACTCTTTAAATGCTGAGCTATCTCTTCCAAGGATCAAATTCTTGAAAAGTTTCCAGCATGAGCTTTTTCTTCTCCGGTGTCGTTCCTATATCTACTTCTCCAAAATCAGCAAGTATAAAGCCACCCTTGTTCGTTGCCCAATTCTTGAGCAGAAGTTTTGCTTCATCACGAATTTCTTCTGGCCCCTCAAGAGGTAATGTGCGTTGAATGTCACAAAGAGACTCAAAGCAAATACGTCCTCTAAATCGCCGGCCAATTTCTTCTATTCCTAATAACCGGGGTTGTAGAAGGTTAATCACATCCAGCCCAATCTCGATTAAGTCCTCGATGATCTCATTTACTTTCCCGCAGGTGTGCATCCATACATGCCAGCCAGCCTGGTGGACTGCCTCAAAGATACGCATATAACGAGGTTTGAAGAACTGTCGCCATAGCTCAGGAGGAATAAGAAGAGCTTTCTCAGTTCCCCAGTCATCAGTAAAGAAAAAACCATGTATCCTCCCCGGAAATCGCTCAGAGATATTGCGAATAACTGCAAGGTCGTATTCCACAATCCTATCTGCCAGTATCTTAACCCACTCCTGATTTAGGTAAAGATCCATTAGAAGATTCTCCATTCCACGGAGAAAATGCATACGCTCAAATAAGAGGTGAAAAAGCACTGTCCGTATATATTTCCCATCGGATCCCTCAAGCTGGGATTCCATACCTTCGTAAAATGCAGGATTGTCTGGATCGGGCCATTTGTAACTATTAAGAGCAGTCCAACTCTTTAAGGGATATTCTTTCACTTGTCCTATATTAGTTACCTCGGTACGTACCCAGCGGCATCCCCATTCGTCATAGCCTTCTTGTTTTGTAAGGTCACCAAAAAATAGTTGTTTCGGAGCCATTGAGTGCATATCGCCATCGGTTATATTGTCTATTCGAAATGCAGTGGGAAGACGGTTTGGTCCATTAAACTCTATTGCCCGACGTACTACTTCATATGATGACATAGACATTCTTTCTCTCCTTTTTGGCCCTCTTTCGGTTAAGTAATCTCTTAAGAATATATCCTAAAAAGTCAAAATCCTCCTTCTTCGCATCTATTATCTCTGTTTTTCTTTTGGTTAAGCTTTAACCTCAAGCTGGTAGTGAGCCGTTGGAATCTACCAAATACCTTATCCGTTCCATATCTGGCGAGAATCACCACATCATCAGCGTATTATGCGAAACTATCGCAAGATGAGGGGAGGGGAGAGAAGGAAGCTGATGATAGCCTCCCCTATCTAGGTGAAGAGTTTTTGTTAGTTTACCGAATCTGGGTTCAAGTATTTCTTTGGTTTTAAATGAGTTAGTTCGAGAACTCCTTTTTCTTGTATTTTTAATCCATTTGGCCCTGTCAAGATGAGTGGGTAAATTATCTTAAGGCTCCTCGCCCGGGGAAAAAGTGGGCAGGAGCCTTAAGATTTATTAATTCCTACTTCTACTTTACTTTTTCCAGAAAAACTGTTCCTGTCTCTGGAATAGTGTCCAACGGGTGCCATTGCTCAGCAGGCTTTCCTCAGGAGCATTTCTTAAGTTATTCTTAACTGCAAAACCGTAAGGGAAAACACCTATAGTGCCAATTATCCAGACATTATCCGCATGCAGGCGAAGGATTTCCTTACCAATTTCAGTCCTTTTCTTCTCATCCAGGACAATCTTTATCTCGTCAGATAGTTGGAAAAGTCTCTTAATCTCCTCCGGTGGTTCCTCGCCTTCTTCCCCATCGGTGCTATACCAGAGCCTCCATTTTAGACACCAGCTAGAGTTTCCTCCCGGAATCCAGGGTGGACCACTTACCATAAACGCAGGATCTCCAGTTTGAATGTACTCTGAAAACACCTCCGGTTCCCCTGCTGCTACTCTCTGCCAAATCTCTGTATTAAGTCCTGATTTAAGAGCTATTTTCACTCCCACTTCTTCCCAATACTCCTTGATTAGCTCAATTGCATTGACAATGGGTTGATTTGTAGACCATTCCAGTACAATACCTAAAGTCTCACCGTCTGGTCTTAAGCGATATTCATGGTCATCATCCCATTTAAGACCCATCTCATCCAGAAATTGATTTGCTCTTTCAGGATCATACTCAGCGTAGGATCTTTCAAACTCCTCCTCATAAAACCTGCTACTGGGAGGAAGGGTTGCTTGACGAGGCTCACCCAGTCCAAATCTGTAGAACTCATCAATTTCCTCACGGTTAATAGCTAAAGACAGAGCTCGACGAAATCTGGCATCCTGGAAAATCTCTGCCAGAACCTCATCCGGAGTATTCTGGTTAAACAGGAGCCCGGGAACTGAAACAACTACCGTTGACCACTGAAAAACACGGTAGTCACCTCTCTTCCTATTTTCCATATAAAGAGGCAGGTTCTCGTTTGTAGTCTCTAAAAAAGCGAAATCTAATTCCCCAGCCATTATTTTCATTTTTACAATCTCTAGACTAGTGATTATACTAACCTTTCTTCGATCAATGTAGGGGAGCTGATTGCCAGCAGTATCTACTTTCCAATAGTAGGAATTTCGCTCGAACATCACCTCTGTAGTTGATATTTTTACAGGAATCCATGCCCCAAGCTTGGGAAGATCAAGATCCTGATTTCCCCCCAAGAGGCTTCTTTTGTTACCCCATAGGCTCACCCAACTCTCTACTCCTTTCTCCTCACATAACTTTTCCAAGTCCTCCTCAGAGGCGTAGCGAGGGTGAAACTTCTTCAAGTAGTGTTTGGGTGTAAGCATCCCGGCGCCCTGTTGTGATGCAGCATACTGGGTTAAGGCATAGAGAATGAGAGGATAGGAAGCAGCAAAATGAAGTTCAACTGTATAATCATCCACTTTCTCCAGTTTCATCACTTCCCCACCGGGCATCCACTGTCTATCTATGGTTGGAGTAAGCTCATCATTTAAGAGCACATCTTCATACCAGAAAACCAGATCATCAGCGGTAAAGGGAGCACCATCTGACCACTTCATCCCTTCTCTTAGATATATAGTAAGAATCCTGGCATCGGAGGACAATTCCCAACCCTTAGCCACATTGGGAAATACAGTGTTTGCATCAGGAGCAAAGTAGAACATGGAGTCCATCACAGAGAAATCAGCATCGAAGGAATAAAAGGGATTACCATAATACATTCTCATTGTTCCGCCATATGTTCCAATTTCCTCAAAGGGCTTAATCACTAAAGGCTCCTCACCAACTCTTTCCTCTACTGGAGGAAGCTCGCCTGCGGCTACTTTTACTCTAAGCATGGGGGCCTCATTGAATCCTTCTATTATGTTTCCGGTAGCCTCCTCATACTCTTGAGGGGTAGCCCACTGCCAGGTTGTCTCAGCTAAAAGAGGAGCTGCTGTTAACAAACATATTGCCCCACTTAACAACACAAGCATTAATTTTCGCCTCATTTTTTCCTCCTTTTTTATGATTTTTCTTTTCTAAAAAAACTCTTTTCTCTAATACAACTGACCTGTTTGCCTTTCACCTCCTTTTTGGCTCTTTTTAAAATAAAGTTTTTATTTATAAGGATCAGCTGCATCGCGAAGACCGTCACCCAAGAAATTAAAGGCCAGTACTGTAGCAATTACAAACAGAGCCGGGATAAGGAACCAGGGGTGGATACCTAAAGTTTCTACGTTCTGGGCCTGCTTTAAAAGAACTCCCCAGCTAACTACCGGAGGTCGAAGCCCGATGCCTAAGAAACTCAAGGCTGTTTCCCCTAAAATCATGATAGGTATAGCTAAAGTTAAATTAACTATAAGATAACTTAAAAAAGAGGGAAGAAGATGTCTGGATATTATCCATCCATCAGATGCTCCAGCAACCTTAGCTGCCAGACTAAAATCTTCCTGTTTAAGCTCCAGGAGCTTTCCTCTCACTACTCGGGCTAAGCCGCACCATCCGGTAATAGAAAGAATAACAATAATTCCAAAATAAACTTTAATAGGTGACCAGTGAGGAGGCAGGGCTGCACTAAGACCCATCCACAGAGGAATAGCAGGAATAGTAATAAGAATCTCTATCACTCTTTGCATAGCTAAATCGGCAACTCCTCCATAATAACCAGAAATCCCGCCCATTATACAGCCTAAAATAAAACTAATGGCTACTCCTACCAGACCTATTGACAAGGAGATGCGTCCTCCATAAAGAGTGCGAGAGAGCATATCTCTACCTAACCCTTCGGTCCCAAAGAGGAAAACTACTCCTTTTTTGACTCCAAAAAAGTGAAGGTCACTCTCAAACAAATTCCAGAGTTCATACTTATCGCCACGGACAAAAAAGTATAGAGGATATTTTTTGTCTTTCTCTATCTTGTAGCTTATACGGAAAGTCTCCGGGTCCCTTGTTTTTTTCAATCCATATACAAAGGGGCGAAGATGAAAATTTCCCTCCTCATCAAAAAAATGAATTCTTTGAGGAGGAGCATAAACATATTTACTATGACGCTTGTAAATATTATAGGGGGCAAAGAACTCACATCCTATAGCCAGGATGATATAAAGAAAGATTAAAAAAATGCCTGATACAACAGATGGTTTATGTTTTTTAAATTTCCGCCACATAAGCTGGTATTGAGTGGCAGTGAAAAATTTGTCCTGCGAGGAAATAGCCTTTTTTTTCTTGATTATAGAATTAAGTTTCATTTTCCTTAATCTTTACTTATAAGAAATACGAGGATCTACCCAGACCAGAAGTAAATCAGAGACAAGAGTTCCTATTACAGTTAAGGAACTTAAGATTAAAATAAAACTTCCAGCCAGGTACATATCCTGAGATATCAGTGCCTGAAGCAATAGAGGCCCAGCGGTAGGAAGATTCAACACTATTTCGGTAATGGTTCCTCCTGAAATAAGCGTAGGGAGCATCCATCCTATAGTACTTACAATCGGGTTAACAGCTACTCTAATTGGATACTTAAACAAAAGAGTTATTTCTGAGACTCCCTTGGCTCGAGCTGTAATAACGTATTGTTTGCCCAGCTCGTCTAAAAGACAGTTTCGCATAATGCGGATAAGTCCAGCAGTACCAGCGGTTCCAACAACTACTACAGGAATCCATAGGTGACGGAGCAGATCAACAACTTTACCCCAGCTCCAGAGTGCTTCCTTATAGGCCGGGGAAAAAAGTCCACCTACACTAAAACCAAGGTATTTCCAGGTGATAAACAGTAAAAACAAGGCTAAAAGAAAATTAGGGATAGCCAGACCAATAAACCCGATAAAAGTGGCCGTATAATCACCAATAGAGTACTGATGAGTTGCCGAATAAATCCCTATAGGTATGGCTACCAGATAAACAAAAAACATAGTGAAGATGCTTATGGTTATTGTTAGGGCTAAGCGCTCCCCTATCAGCTCAGATACTGGTTTTTGCCACTGGAAAGAGTATCCAAAATTTCCGTTAATTAATATATTCCCGATCCACTTAAAATACCGGGTATACAATGGTTGATCTAAACCATACTGCCTTTTCAAACTGGCAATAGTTGCCTCACTGGTCTTTGTCCCTTGACTTTCCAATTGGGCCACATAGGTAGTTAAATAATCACCCGGGGGAAGATCAATAATAACAAATGTAATAACTGAAATAATTATCAGGGTAGGAATTGCAAAA
>JAUWZM010000135.1 GCA_030615365.1 Candidatus Aerophobota bacterium
ACTTCATAGTATCTGCCAGGAAACTCGAGGGGCAAATTATCTTCCCTCCTATTGCAAGAACTCTATAGTGATGTGGAGTGAGTATAATAAAGAAATTATTGATCGTGAGTTAGGATATGCTGAAGATTTAGGTTTAAACAGCCTAAGAGTTTTTTTGCATTACCTGGTGTATCAGAAAGATCATCAGGATTTTTTACATAAACTTGAGGATTTTCTATCCCTTTGCAACAATCATAAAATTAAGCCAATGTTAGTTTTATTTGATGGCTGCTTTGGCTTCTCTGATGAAATTAAAAAGAGTTATTGGAAAGGATGGATAGCTAACCCTGGTTATGATTTATTAGGCGAGGAACATTGGGGAGAGTATGAGGGATATACAAAGGATATCGTTGGCTCTCATCTTCAGGATGAACGAATTGCCTTTTATGATATTATGAATGAGCCTTTTAAAGCTTTTATCTATCTTTATCCAAGAAACAGCGAGCCTCGTTTTGAAGAATTTGCCACAGTTGAGCCAAAACAGGTTTTAATTGGGGGAGAATATGTCAGGTTTGTTTCTCATTTTGCCAATCTTGTAAAAAGCCTTCAATCTAAAATTCCTCTAACGGTTGGAGTAGCATACCCTTCTCATAACAGAGAAATTTATGCCTTTGAGGATGTTCTATCCTTTCACAGTTATCATTATAATTCCAGAGGAATGATGGAAGATTTAAAAGAGGTCAGGATAGTATCAAAATCTGAGGAAAAACCCATCTTGCTTACCGAGTGGGGTGGAAGTGTTTTTCCTCCTTATCCAATAGGGGTGGAAAAACTTTCACCAAAAGATGCTCAAGTTATCTGCGATGAGGTTCAACTTGCTTATTTTAAAGAGGCATTGCCAGTTATTATAAAAGAAAAAATAGGTTTCTATGTCTTCCAGCTTATGATTTCAAAATTTACTCCCAATCATAGTTTGGTTCATCCAGGAGGAAAGAAACGCCCGGCCGCTTCTTTCCTAAAGGAATATCTTGCTTCTAAGTAATGAAATTCTTTATCATAAATAACATATGAGGAGGTGATCGGATGAGGTATAAGGAAAAAGGTGATATTGCTGGGGAAGTTAGTCAAGAACTTTATGAAAAGAAAGGAGTTTTCTGATGAAAAAGAGATATTTGTTGTTAGGGAGTGTATTGGTTGTAGCGTTTAGTATGGCAGTGAGCTGTTCTTTTGCTGAGGAACGACCCAAAGATTTTAATATTGCAAGATGGAAAGGTATAGAGATAACCGTGGGAATGCCAGAGGCTACTATGGAATGGATTAGAGGATTAACTCCTGAATTTGAAAAAATGACCGGAATAAAAGTTAATCTTGAGGGACCCTCTCTTGGTGAATTTCAGGAAATGGCTCGTTTAGATTTAGTTTCAGGGTCCCCAAGATGGGATATTTTACAATTTACGAATGGTATGATAGGAGAATTTATCGGTCAAGGAGATTTCTGTGAACCCTTAGAACCCTATATCAATGACCTTAGATTCCCCGATCCAGAAATAGATGATTTCCCCCTAACTTTACTCCAAATGACAACGTACAAAGGTAAGATATATGGTTTTCCGATAACCGTTGATTTAGGTACACTTTTTTATAATAGTGCAATGTACAAAGAGGCTGGTTTAACAGGTGTACCAACAACACCGGATGAGCTTTATGAATATGCCCGGAAATTGACTAAGGATACGAGTGGTGATGGAAAAATAGATCAATATGGTTATGCCCTGATAGCCAATAAAGATCAACAAAATACCAATACTTTTGGAAATTTATTCACTGGCCACGGAGGAAAATTTTTTGATGAGCAATGGAGACCACAATTTAACAGTGAAGCGGGTATTCAGGCTCTCAAAGAGACAAAGAGAATGTTGGATGTTTCTCCTCCAGGTGTTACTGCCGGGGCTAGTGTTTTCGATGTGTTTTCTCTGCAACTACGGGGAAGTGCAGCGATGATGATGGGATGGGCTGCCTGGTTACCTTATTATGAGAATCCAGCTTTTTCAAGTATAGTTGGCAAAATAAGAATGGCTGTTCCTCCCCTCGGTAGACCTCGCCTGGGTGGATGGATGATTGCTATCCCGAGGGCCACCTCTGTCAAGAAAAAAGAAGCTGGATTTCTCTTTATGGATTGGATTATGAACAGAAAAACCGATAAGCAGTTTACCATGCAATACGGTAATGTTCCTTACAGACTTTCCACCTACGCTGATAAAGATGTTCAAGAAAAATATCCTGGCTTTACTGCTATTCGAAAAGGATTAAAAGGTGCTGTTCTTTGGCCTGCAATGCCCAGAGTTCGTGAAATGACACTGGTACTCAATGACCTGGTACACAGAGTGTTCATTGGTGAGTTAACAGCTGAGCAAGCGATGGAAATGGCTGATGAGAAAATATATGCTATTGTGAAAGAAATTGGTTTAGTAAAGTAGTGAGGGATGCAAGAAAGGTCCCCTCTTTTTAACAAGTGGGGGCCTTTCATTTATCATTATGACAGATAAAGGAAAATCTGTATGCGATCGAATTTAAATATTAAGAAAAGAGAAAGGCATAGTCTTTTAGGCTACATGACAAAAGAAAAGTTTGGTATTATTCTTTTAGTGGCACCCTGTTTAGCGGTACTTTTTATTGTTTTTATTTATCCTCTATTTTATTCTTTTTACAGCAGTTTTTTTAAATGGGATATTACAAATATCATGGGTGGTGGACAAAAATATATAGGTTTACAGAACTATAAAAATGCTCTTTTCAGCTCCCCTGAATTCTGGAATTCCCTTAGAGTGACGCTGATTTATACAGCTTTTACTCTTCCTGTAGAATTTGCTTTTGGTTTAGTGCTTGCCTTGACTTTAGATGAGGATTTTAAGGGCAAAAAGATTATCAGAATACTGATCATGCTTCCCATTTTGTGTGGACAATTAGTTTTAGGTCTTTTGTGGAAAACAATGTATCTTCCTCAATTTGGGATCATAAGTTACATTATACGCTCGTTTAGTAGCAACATTGCTTTTCCTCTCGAAAGCCCGAGAACAGCTATTATCTGGCTTGGTATAGTGGATATCTGGTGGGCTACTCCTTTTATGATGTTATTTTTTCTTGCCGGATTACAATCTATTCCTAAAAGTTTGTACGAAGCAGCTTCTGTTGATGGAGCAACTCCTGGTCAATTATTCTGGCACATTACTATTCCTAACCTTAAGAATATAGCACTGCTTGTTCTAATCATTAGAACTACAGATATTCTTAAAGTCTTTGGTTTTGTATATGCGCTTACTAGAGGGGGGCCAGGGCACCACACTGAGGTTGTCAATTATTTTATCTATAAAAATTCTTTTCAATTTTTCAAAATTGGCTATGCGGCAGCAATTTCTATTATTTTTCTTGTAATAATATTTATCATTATCATTCCTTATATAAGAGTATTGTTTGCCCCGGAGAAAGAGAAGACATATGTATAACAAAAGGTTAAGATATGGCAAAATTTAGAAGAATTATTGTCATAGGTATAGCTTTAGTGTTTTTTTTATTTCCTATGATCTGGATGTATTTAAATGCTTTTAAGCAAACTGTGGATATAATTAAAATGCCGCCCGACATAATTTTTATACCTACCTTAAAAAATTTTTTCAGGGCTATTTTTGAATTCAAAATACATTTACCCTTAATAAATAGTATCATTATAAGTGTTGCTAGCACAGTCATTACTATTATTTTGGCTTCCTTGGCTTCCTATGGATTTACTAAGATAAAATCTTCTCTAAGCAATTACGCAATGATATTTTGTGTCGTTTTACGGATGATACCAGTTATTATCTTTCTTATTCCTATCTATCTTATGTTTGTAAGAGCTCATTTCCTTAATACATATATAGGCATTATTATAGTGTACGTAGCGTTTTTATTGCCTTTTGCCACCTGGTTTTTAAAAGGATTTTTCCAGAAGATACCTGTTGAGCTTGAAGAAGCAGCTAAAATTGATGGTTGTTCATTAGGAGGAATTCTTTTGCGTATTATTTTTCCACTGGCAGCTCCTGGAATCGCTGTTACATCACTGTTTTGCTTTATTGGAGCTTGGAATGAATTTCTTTTTGCTCTTATTCTAACAGGACGTGAGACTAGAACTCTTCCTGTGGCTTTATCAACATTCGTGGGGGCGTTTACCGTTGATTTAGGAATAATATTTGCGGGAGGAATAATTGCTACCCTACCCCCTATACTCCTAACCTTTCTAATGAGCGAAAAGATAATTAAAGGACTTACAGCAGGAGCTATCAAGGGGTGAAGGTTTTATAGAATAGTGGAGTGCTCAAAAACATAGCTGGAGCGAAATTCTAAAACTGGACAAATTGGGTTAGAATTGAAAATTTTCTTGACGAAGAAACTAAGGACGTTTATCTTTAAATTCACACGACGAGTTACAAAAGAGTTACAAAGACTAAAAAAAGAACTTGAGAGATGGAAAACTATCTATGAGAAACAAGTTAGTATTATGCATAATAGATAAAGGAGATTTGAGTAATGAATGAAAAACTTCATAGTATCTGCCAGGAAACTCGAG
>JAUWZM010000041.1 GCA_030615365.1 Candidatus Aerophobota bacterium
TCTGTCATCGATGCCATTAGATCTGCTCTCGAGGGAAATCCTTTTATTCCGGCATGCAGAGATCCTTAATAACATTCTGCTTTGGGGGATATCTCCCTCTCTGATTATATGGATATAATTAAACAGGCTGAATAGTTACAAGATTTTTTCCACTGGGAACTTGAATTTCCTGATGTGTTTCAGGGTGATAATCCTGGATTTGACTGTGTGATTGGGAATCCCCCGTACATAAGACAGGAAAGAATTATAAACTTAAAGAATTTCTTGAGGGTAAACTATAAAGAAGTCTATTGGGGAACTGCTGATCTTTCAACATATTTTGTGAATCTGTGTATTCAAAAATTAAGAGATAGAGGTTATCACTCATATATTATAACGAATAAATGGCTTAGGGCTAAGTATGGTGAGAACTTAAGAGAATATTTAAGCAAGCAAACAAGGATTGTGAAAATTATTGACCTTACTGGCACCAAGGTTTTCAAAGATGCCGGTGTTGATGTGCTGATATACATAATAAGAAAAGAAAAGCCAGAGAATGGTGAATTTGATTATTGCTTATATGGTGGAAAAAAAGTAGAGAATATAGTCGAAAAAGTAGATAGTAAATTTTCTAAGGTAGAGCAAAGAAAATTAGGTAAGAATTGGACTTTACAGGAAAAAGAAGTGATAGAAGTCAAGGAATATATTGATTCTGTTGGTACTAGGATAAAGAATACAGAGGACATAAATTTATACTTCGGTATAAAAACAGGATTTAATGAAGCATTTATAATTGATAGGCAAACCAAAGAAAGATTAACTGAAGAAGATCCTAACTCAGCAGAAATTATTAAGCCACTTTTAAGAGGTAGAGATATTAGGAGATGGAAGATTGAGTTTGCGAATATTTATCTTTTAGCAACAGATTATGATGTTAATATTCCTCAAAAATATCCTGCGATATATAATCATCTATTGAAATATGAGGACAAGGCAAGGAAAAGATACGATCAGGGTAAGAACTGGTGGAATTTAAGGACGTGTGATTACTATGATGAATTTGAAAAGCCAAAGATTATTTATCCAAATATTTCAGAAAAGTTAGTCGCATATTTAGATTACGATAGTTTCTATACGAATCAAAAATGTTACATTTTAACTTCTTTATTCAACGAACTCATAGGAATAATCTTTAACTCAAAGTTGATGAATTTTTATTTCAAGTTGATAGGGGCAAAATTGGGTTCCAGTGGTTTTGAAATGAATAAAATCTTTATAGAGCAGTTACCTATTTTAAAAAATGGGTATAATCACATATATTCTAAAATAGTCAATATTATTCAACATGGTTATACTAAAAATTCTAAGAAAGAATTTATTTTTTACATTGACCACACAATAACAGATAATTTGATATATGAACTCTATTTTTTTGAAGAAAAACCGTTGATTAAGCAAATAGAAAAACATTTTAAAAAGAATGATGAATTTGAAATATACCACTCAATGAAGCAAAATAAAAAAATTGGTGAAATCATTCAGAGAATTCAAAACCATAAATATGTAAAAGTAATAGAGAAAAGTGTTAAGTGAAGTACCCCGTTTTTAAAGGGCGGCGTATCTTAGAACAGCTTCAGTTGCTTTGCTTCATACCTTTGATACTTTATAGTATTAACAATAGAATCTCTGTTTTTTAGCAAGAAATTTTATACTGTTTCGAAATGCTTTAGACCTTGCGGAAAGCAAAAAAAATCAATTTGTTATGACTTTGAGGGTTCCCTCACCTCAAAAATAAGTATAATAGAGGAGAAGGTTTCAAATGGGTGCAAAAGTAAGGCTCCAGAAGAGCACTTCTGCATTTTTACCAAAGGTCTCAAGAATAATGTAAAATTTAGGAGGGAATGAAAAAATATGAATGGTGAAAAGACAAAATTGGATAAATTAAAAAAAAGTGCTTTGTACATTGGTAAAGAAGAAACAATTGCCAAAAGAAGAGAAGCTGAAAAAATAGAAAAAGAACAAGATGCAGAAAGACTATTTGAAGAAATTAACCTGCGTCTTCAAAATTATTTAAAGATGGATAATGTTTCTTTTCTATTTGGGACTGGTTCCTCTATGCCATTAGGGGCAAAGTCGATTGGTAGTATCCCATTAAGTATCGAGAAAAGTCTGCTTCAGAAAGTTAATGAAAATCCAAAGATGGCACAGATGTTTTATTTTGCCATAGGTATGTTGTCCAAAGATAAAGAATTGATACAAAATGCAAGAGAGGAAGTCAAATTCGAGGATTACACAAAGCGAAGAAGGGAGCAAATTGAAGAACTATTAGAAACAGCTTTAGGAAACGAGATTGAACATAAAATTAATTTGGAACATCTACTTGGGTATTTGTATAAAATAAAATCTATCGAATTGGCTAACGACAGTCATATTTCTATTGATAATTTCGAGATTAGCAGCACGGAAGGTACTAATGGAACTTCGGTAGATAAACTGATTGGGTTTTTAAAAATAGAATTGTTTAATCTCTGTAATATACCAAAAGAAGATTTCATTAAAAAAGGAAAAGATGATAATCTTTATAGAAAAGAATATAAAGAAGATGAAGAAACAGAAATTAAGGATTACTACTATTATCATAAAGAACTTCTAAAAAGGATTCTTTCAAGACCATTAAACCTGAAAAGGGCGAAGATATTTACCACAAATTATGATTTAGCAATTGAAAAAGCAATGGATGAATTGGGAATTATGTATATTGATGGTTTTGTTGGGTTTCATAAAAGAACTTTGAGGCCTGAATCATATAGCTACGATCTTTATTACCCGACTACCACTACTGAGGGGAAAGTTCATAGGTTGGAAAAGGTTATTCATTTCTATAAACTGCATGGTTCTTTAAGCTGGGTAGAAAAGAAAAAAGATAGCGTTAACATTTACGGAATTGAAGAAAGAAATATCGAAATACTGGGAAATAAAGAAAGAGGGAAAGTAATGGTTTACCCTACTCCCTTAAAGAAAAGACTTGCATTGGATTTTCCTTATTCAGAAATATTCAGGCATTTTGCATCTACGATTACCCAGCCGCAGTCTGTTTTGATCACAATTGGATATAGTTTCGGAGATGAGCATATAAACGATATTATTTACCAGGCGCTGTCTATTTCTTCATTTACACTAATAGTTGTAAATAAATCCTTAAGTCCAGAAATCGGAAGGCTGATAAACATAAATGATCCAAGAATAATTGTTTTGACAGGTAATTATTTAGGTGATTTTAGAAATTTCTCTACGGAGGTTTTACCATACTTCCACGAGACAAAAATTGAGGAAAATATTGCCAGAACAATGAATATATTGTACAAAAAGGATGTAGGAGAAAAAAAGGATAATGAATTCTGATAGAACTATTGGAAGAATTATTTTTGTGGATAGTTTTCGAGCAATCGTAGAACTGAATTCTGAATTGAAGAGTCTCACAAAAAGTGACTACAATGATATATACGAAGTTGCCAAAATAAATTCTTATGTAGTTATACCTGTAGGACAATATAAAATAATTGGATTGATTACGAAAGTTCAATTATCGGATGAAGCTACTGCATTACCTCAAAAGACTTTTATAACTCTACCTGAAACTAAGAGAAAAATTACCGTAACAATGATAGGGAATATTATACCTAAGATTGAAGGAAAGGATGAGTTTAGACAAGGAGTATCGGTTTTCCCTACATTGGATAATCCGGTGTGGTTTATAACAGATAACGAATTGGACTTAATATTTGACAGTAAGCCTAAATGCATAAACCACAAAAAGGATTACTTTATTCCCATTGGTGAGTCTCCTGCCTTCAGGAATTATACGGTAAAGATAAACCCCGACAAATTTTTTGGTAAGCATGCCGCCATTTTGGGCAATACAGGTTCAGGTAAGTCCTGCACGATTACAGCCTTACTTCAATCTATTTTTGACTATGAAGAAAAAAATGGAGATGAGGAGACTTTTGTAAAAAATGCTCACTTTGTTATATTAGATTCTAACGGTGAATATAGGAAGACATTTATTAAAAACGAAGAGGGAAAAGAATATAAACACAGAGACCTTGTTAATGCATTGTATGTATCAAGTGACTTAGAAGCAGGAGGACTAAGAATTCCTTATTGGTTTATGAATTTTGAAGATTTTTCAACATTATTTAAGGCAAGCGAAAAGACCCAACAGCCAGTTTTAAACATGGCAATAAACTTGGCTAAAAAGGTTTCTAGTTTGCAAAAAGAGAAACATTTACTTGTTTATTTAATGCGTGAGTTACGAAACATTTACTTTTTTTTGATATCTCAAGAGAAACCAGGAACTATCAAGAAATCAGCCTATAATTTGTGCGTTAATATACTTGGTTATATATCAAAACATGAAAGTGAATTGATTGAAGAGATTGAAAAGACTTTTATCAATGGCCTAAAAATTGAACTGGATAAATTAAAAGATGCGTGTCCTGATCCGCTAAATACGTATAATGTTGAAGGAATTCCTACCGATAATAAAAAGGATTTTGGGGTGTGGTATGACCAAAATATTCAGATTCTCAATAAAGCAATCGCGGTTGAGATTAGTGAATTTTTAGACGTTGACAAACCCGTTCATTTTGAAATTGAGAAATTAATATCAGACTATATATATCAAGCTGTTAGAATTTCTACAGAAGAAGGCATTGGAGAAATGAGATTAAAAGAAAACATCAATACGCTCAAATTAAGAATACGAAAGTACATAAGAGATGGACGATTTAATTTCATGTTTAAAAATACAAAGCATAGTAATTCCCTCCCCTTATTTTTAAGATATGTTTTGGGTCAATTAAATACCTATAAAATAAAAGATGATATAAGGCACGCTCCTTTTGGAAAATACTACGAGGATTTGGCTACCGATAAAGAGAAACCTAATCAGGTTACAATAATAGATTTAAGTTTGCTCTCTTCAGAAGTGTTAGAAAATGTCACAGCGCTAATTGCAAGATTAATACTGGAATTCTTACAAAGGATAGAGAAAATACATGGTAGAGAGAAAAGAGGTAAATTTCCTGTTGTCCTGATACTGGAAGAAGCTCACAATTATATTCCCGAAAAAAGAAGAAAAGAAACAGACGAAGAAATTTCCGTCTCCAAAAAAGTCTTTGAGAGAATTGCTCGTGAAGGAAGAAAGTATGGATTAGGTTTGGTTATATCTTCCCAGAGGCCGAGCGAAGTATCTAAAACAGTACTGGCTCAGTGTAATTCTTTCATCGTGCACAGGCTACAAAATCCTGAAGATCAAAAGTACGTACGCCAACTTGTTCCCTCCATAAATCAAGATTTGTTGGATCAACTTCCAGTACTACCACAGCAGCATGCAATCATAATGGGCGACTGTGTTCGAGCACCTGTACAAGTAAAGATAAATGAAGCAAATCCTACTCCCACAAGTTATGACCCAGAATTTTTTAGGCACTGGATAGAAAAACAATCAGAAAAATTTCCGAAGTTCGAAGAAATTTGCAAAGAATGGGAAGGAAAAGTTAATAAAGAAGAAGGTAAATTAAACGAAGTAACGCCTGACGATGAAATTAAGGGAAAAGAAGAAAAATGAATATAACTACTAACGAGGAAATGATTTTAGTTAAAAATTGCAATAAAAAAATTTTAGTTTAGGGTCCCAAAAGGATCTGAAATACTATTAAAATTTGTATACTCTGGAATATAATACTTATGAGTATACTTATGTTTCATTTAAAAGAATCACTAGTACTCCTGATCAGGCAAGGACTAAAGAGAATTAGAAACAGAATAAGGAGGATCGATTATGGATAATATTCCAAAAGAAGAGTTGATGAATCTGTATGAGACATTATCTGAGGATACTCTTAAAAAGCTTGGTGTGTATGATGAGGCGAAGAAATCTTACGAGGAAAAGCAAGAGATAGAAAGGTTAAAGAGTGAACGTCTTAAAAGAGCAATGGCATTGGTGAAAGAAGCTCAAGAATTACTGAATATATATAATTTTGAGCTGAGGATTGCTGCAGGAGGAACGCGAATTGTGGATAAAAATGGACGAAGTATCTCTGGTAATTCGCAAAAAAAGAGGGAAATAGGTAGTAGACTTCCAGGGGGTATTAGAACCACAGCAACTCAATATAGAATTCCTATTTTGCAGGCTTTGGTCGACTTAGGTGGAGAAGGAAAAGTAGGCATAGTATTAGAACAAGTTTACCAACAGATGAAGGATATTTTTGTGCCAGTAGATTTAGAAAAATTTTCCTCAGGGGTACTACGATGGAGCAATGCTGCTCAATGGGAAAGAGTTAAAATGGTAAAAGAAGGGTTGCTTCGGGAAGACTCACCTCATGGAGTTTGGGAAATCTCAGAGAAAGGAAGAGAATATTTACGGGATTATAAATAATGAATACGAGTGAACAAGAAATTAAAAATAAAGTAATGAAACTCCAGTTATCAAACGGATACTACTTACGCTTTGAACATTTATCACACCTGCTGCATTATGTGTTAAGCGAAATATCAGGGGATTTATCTAATGACTAAAGAAGAAATTTTAAAGATTATCTCTCAGGGTGAATCTTTTACTGTAGAATTCAAAGGGGAAGAGAGAGCTTCTCTATCAGATTATGAATTATATAAAGCTGTGGTATGTCTTGCTAATGGTAATGGAGGTTTGCTTTTAATTGGTGTTGAAGATGATGGTAGAACTATAGGTGCAAGGCCCCGGCATGGAAGTTTAACTGATCCGCTAAGGCTCAAGGCAGCAATATTTAATAATACTATACCTAATCTTCATGTTGATGTAGAAATCACTCCCATAAATGAAAAGTCTATTATTGTAGTTAAAATCCCTCGTTATAATCGTCCTGTGAGTACTGCCAGTGGTTTATATGTTCGTCGTGCTATTATGGGAACCGGTAAACCAGGATGTGTTCCTTTCTATGCACATGAAATGGAATCCCGCAGAGCAAGTCTTGGTCTTTTTGATTTAACTGCTCAACCTATTACTGCAGTTAAGTGGGAAGACCTCGATCCAATTGAATTTCAACGATTAAGGAAAGTGATAAAACAATATAGTGGCGATAAAACATTACTTGAGCTTAATGACTTTGAAATGGCAAAAGCACTTGGTTTAGTAGAAGGGAATATCGAACCAAAACATCCAACCCTGGCAGGGGTTCTTCTTTTAGGGAATGAAGAAACTCTGCAAAGGAATGTACCCGCTCATGAAGTAGCTTTTCAGGTTCTAAAAGGAACGAAGGTTGAAGTAAATAATTTCTTTCGCTGGCCATTGATAAGAATAATTGAAGAGGCGACAACTCAATTTCAGGCACGTAATAGGGAAGAGGAAGTAATGGTGGGTTTATTTCGTGTAGGGGTTCCCGATTATTCAGAACAGAGTGTTCGGGAAGCATTTCTTAATGCAATTATTCATAGAGATTATCAGAAGATTGGCGCAGTTCATTTTCAATGGTACGAAGATAAAATAGAAATAAGCAACCCAGGAGGTTTTATAGAAGGGGTAACTCTTAGGAATTTACTCGTTACTCCACCCCGACCAAGGAATCCACGATTAGCTGATGTTTTCAAGAGAATTGGACTTGTTGAGCGAACGGGAAGAGGAATTGATACTATCTTTGAAGGACAGGTCAGATATGGACGCCCAATTCCAGATTATGGCAGAACTACGGAAGAGAATGTAACGGTTATATTGCGAGGAGGTAAGGCAAATCTGGATTTTTGTAAATGGGTTGTTGAGCAGGAAAGAGCAGGACGAATCCTTTCTTTAGATAGTTTAATTATTATTAACGAGCTACAATATGAACGACGGATTAATATTACTCGTGCAATGGAATTAACTCAAAAAACAGAAGGAGATATTCGCTCTACACTGGAACGCCTTGTTGAATATGGTATTATAGAAGCTAAAGGAGAAAAGCGGGGGAGAATATATCATCTTGCCGCCAGTGTTTACAGAATTTTCGGAGAAAAAGTAGGATATGTGCGGACACGAGGATTTGAACCCATTCAACAGCAAGAAATGATTATTCAATATCTTCGCGCTCATAGGCATATTAAGCGTTCCGAAGTTGCTGAACTATGTAAATTATCTCCTGATCAGGCGAAACGGCTGCTTCAAAAACTAGTCAAAGCAGGTAAACTTGTCCAGTATGGTAAGGGCAAGGGTACAAGATATGAGATGAAATCGCTAAATACGGGCGAGCCCAAATAAAATACGGGCGAGCCCATAAATATGGGCAGACAAATGAAATTTTATAGCAGGGTAAAAAACTAACATGAAGCTTCAGCTATCAAACGGATACTACTTACGTTTTGAACATTTATCACGCCTACTGCATTGTGTAGTGAGCAAACCAGAGGTCTCTCGTTTTCCAAAGAAAGAGCTAACATCAGCTTTAGGGATGTCACCTCGTATGATTGAAAATTTAACCAGTTATGGAGTAGCACTGGGGCTATTGACTCGAGGAAGTTGTAAGCCAACTAAGCTTGGGAAATTGATAGGTAAGCAGGATCCATTTTTTGATAAAGATAAAACCTTGTGGCTTCTCCATTATACAATAGCGTCTGATGAAAAATATGTGGTTTGGAATCGACTAATAAATTGTGTTTTCCCTAAAGAAAGTAAGGTTACCAGTGAGGTTGCCAGAAGATATTTTAGTGATTTGAATGGCCATTTCTCAGAAAAAAGTTTAAAAAGACATTTAGCTGAGGAAATTAGAGTTTTATTTAATGCTTATACAGAGCAAAAGTTTAGTCATCTTGGATATATTAATAAGCTTTCGGAAAATGTATATCAGTTAAATCAGTCGGTTCAGGTTCCTGACCTATGTATTCTTGCATCTTGTTATCTATATAGAGATCGCTATGCAGAGGGATCTACAGGAGTTGAAATTGAGCATTTGGTGAAAGAAGAAAACTCACCTGGTAAAGTATTCCACATTCCTGAGCATCAACTCCGATTAGCACTTGAGAGATTACACAGAAAGCGGCGTATATCAATTGAATCAAGAGCAAATCTGGACCAGATTCGTTTTCGTCCTAACGAGAATTGGTTAGATATTGTTAAGCAATTTTATAGATAGGGGGCAAAAATCATGAAGGGTTTTAAGAGAATTACTTTTGACTCAAATATAATGGGAGGACAGGCATGTATCAGAGGAATGAGAATTCCTGTTTCTCTGATTGTAAATCTTGTGGCTAATGGCATGACGACAGATGAAATAATAAAAGAATATCCTGATATTGAACCAGAAGATATAAAAGAAGCTCTACGATACGCATCCTGGCTGACCAAAGAAGAATTACACTCTGTAGTGGGATAGAAAGATGAAATTTCTTGCTGATATGGGAATCTCCCAGTCTTCGATTAATTGGTTAAGACAAAACGGGTACGATGCTATTCATTTACGAGAAGAGAGATTGCATAGAATAACTGATGCGAAAATTGTTGAAAAGGCTATAAAAGAGGGAAGAGTTATATTGACTTGCGATCTTGGTTTTGGAGATTTAATGGCTACCTCTGGTGAAATATGGCCAAGTGTAATAATTTTCAGGCTTGAAAATGAAAGACCAGAAAATGTGAATAGAAGATTGGGGAAAGTATTAAAGGAATCTTCTGATGCCTTAGAAAAAGGTGTAATTATAAGCGTGGAAGAAACAAGACATCGTGTACGTTTCCTGCCAATCTGAGAAATAAATTATACAGAGATAAATGATAGAATATAAGCTTGTAAACTTAAAACAATTTGTAGAATCTTTACGTGGAGAACGTCATAGGACATTTATTGTTCATAGTGAGCCTGTAAGTGGTAAATCCAGATATGCCAAGCAGTTTGCAAAAAATTCAGGAGGTAAATATTTAGATTTGCTTGAGCGGTTTGGGAAATATGAAAAACTTAAAAACCATATAGATACCTTTGATATTGAAGCTCTGGAAAATTTACTTACTGAGGAAACTAAGGAGACAAAGCTTCTCATTGTTGATAATATTGAGTTTTTGTTAAATACATGGGATGAAAATGGATATGACTTGCTCTTTCGTTTGTTATGGCAAACCTGGGATTCATTTAAATCTTCTTATCAAGCGACATTGGGCGTTTTTCTTACAACTAATCGGAAAATAATGGACTTGGAATTAAACACGAGCAAAAAAGAAACAAGAGTGTTTCCTTTAAGAAAATTAGAATCATTAGAGGGAGGTCCTAAATATGAGTAAAATTAAAGAAATTATAACCATAAAAAGTGGGATGGCATCTTATGTAGACCTTCGCAAGGAACTTTTTGACCCAGATGCCTGTAGACAAAGAATGACAAGTTACAAGCCTATAAAATCTCATAGAGATGTTTTCGAGCGTATTGCCAAAGCACTTGATCCTAAAGACCGCCGTTGTTACCTTTTGACAGGAAGTTATGGAACCGGTAAATCGCATCTTTGTCTGATGCTTGCTAACTATTTTATGCATCAGTCAGATGTTTCTGAGCTCAAGGAATTTTTTGCATCTTATAGTGAAGAAGATAAAAGCCGGGCAAAAGTTCTTTCACAAAAAAGAGCCAAGGGGCGCTATTTAGTAGCTGTCCCACATGTAAAAAGTAGAGGAAACTTCGAGGAATTAGTTCTTAGGTCAATTGATGAGGCTCTTGAGCGAGAAGAGTTTGAATGTGACTTAGATTCTCATTATCAAGAAGCAATAAGGAGAATTAAATTCTGGCAGGAAAATTGGAAATCTGGGAATATACGGGTAGATTTCTACAAGCTTTTTTGTGAAGAACTCCAGGATAAATTCTCTAACTGGACTACAGATAAACTTATCAAAGGGCTTAAGGAATATAGCCCTGATGCTCTTCAGGTATTTCGTCAAATACACAAGAGTATTACTGCTAATGAATTTACCTATAGCAAGGACAATCTTGTAGATATTCTTACAGATATCAATAGTGCTAAAAAATTTCAGGAGCGATTTAAGGGAATAGTTATTATATTTGATGAGTTTGGAGACCTTTTGAATGACGGGCGTGTGGGTTACAGTACATTTCTATCGTTTTCTCATCTATGTACATTAGGTTATAAGAATTGGAAAGGCAATCAGTTAATCTTCATTGGAACAGCCCATAAATCTTTTATTAGTTATGCAAAGACAACTACAGCAGTGGATCTTTCCACTTTATCAGATCGCATATATGAAATAGCACTCCAAACTGAAGGTATGGAAGATATAATTGCGGCTATTGTTATTCCTCAGAAAAAGCATCCACTTTGGCAAGAACATATAGCTAAACATGAGAGCCTTTTTAACCAATTCCCTAACGATTGCAAAAGACTTGGTATTTTTAACTGGCTTCCTGCGCCCCACTTATGCGAAAAGATCATTAAAGATATTTATCCAATGCACCCCATGGCAACTTATTGTCTTTTAAATCTGGCAAAAGAAATAGGCTCTGATAATAGATCGGTGTTCACATTTTTTTCCGGTGAGTTTGAAAATGTCATAGGCTCTTATCCCTGGTTCATTCAAAATAAAGACATATTAGATAGTAAGGGACACCTTGTTCTTTATACTACTGATTTTCTTTTTACCTACTTTAAAGAATCTCTCGTTTCTACAAATAAAGAACTCCGAGAAGCAACAAGAGAGTATGCAAGAAATTATGAGACAACTGTAAGAGAGCTCAATAAATATGTTAATCAAAAAAAACAAGGAAAATTATTCGATGAGAAAGATGCACTAATGGAAAGCATCTTAAAGGTTATGCTAATACACGAAATTGTAGTTGTTAATAACAGTGAAGAAAATTTTTTCTTCTCACTAAATTTTAGGACTAATGAACAGAAAAAACAACTTGAGAGTCGTCTTGAATTACTTACCAAGGCTAAAGTGCTTTATCATAACCGTATTAACGATGTTTATGAGTTTAAACGAAGTGATATAATAGATATTGACCAGATGATAGATGAGTTCAAATCTGATGAGAATAACTATCCCAAAGATATAGTAGCGAAGTTAGAAAAATTTGCTCCTTTAAAAAGTGATTCTATCCATATAGAGGCAAAGGATTATAACCAGAGTCACAATGAAGATAAAAGGTTATATCGCTTATTCTGCCTGCCAAACGATTTGCCTTCAACTAAAAAGGTGAAAGATAAAGAAATCTCCTTTTTTGAATATATAGAACAAGAAAGACAAGCTGAAACTAACTTTAAAAAAAGCTATGAAGGAATAGCTCTTTATGTAATATGTAAGGATCAGGAAAGTATTGATAAAACACACAACTTAGTTACTAAAAATTCATCTGAGCGAATCGCAGTTGCGATTCCAAAGGAACCTATTCCTGTAACTGAGACTATCTTTAATCTCATGGCTATTGAGCATATTAAGATTTCGGAAAATATTGAGGAATTTTCTACTCAAGATAAAGCCCTTATAAATGAGAGTGAACGTTTATATAAGGAAAAACTCATTAAAGTCAGGGATAAATACTTATCAGCGGAGTATATTGAATGGCATGGTAAGTTTGGAAAAATAATCCAGGTGGACCCAAGAAAGGATTACGATATAGCTAATAAAGTAATCGAGCCACTTTATTATCGTCATTCCAATAAACTTCAACATGATGAATTTAATAAGATACATAATATAAAATTTGATCGGAGTAGAAATCAAGCACTAAAGGAAGCAATTGAGAGGCTACTCAACCGTTATGAACATGTAGTTATTGATACAGAATACGCACATAATCGTGGAGAGATTCGTTACCTCCAGCGATGTCTTCTCAATCCAGGGGCGCTAAAACAAATTGATAAAAAAGGCTCTAAACTCTATTGTGAACCAGAAAGGAATACATCGAAATTTTGCCAGGATCTCCCTGCTTTAACAGATATGGTTGAGGAGATTCAAAATCTTGAAGAAGGGAAACGGCTAAATATAAATAAATTAGTGAAAAAGTATGCCCAAGATTATGGTCAGGGATTTGTTGCTTTATCATTAATGTTTGCTTTTATTCGCCGTTACTTTGGAGATAATCTGCGAATAAGACGTGATGAAACAGCCATTGGTGATATGCCACTTATTCAATTTGAAGACATTTACGATTTAATAGTCGGTCAATATCCAAATGCTTACCTGGAACATAAGGAAATTGCCGAACCTGAGCGAAAATTTATTAACAAACTCTATAACCTTTTTTCCGATAAGAAATTGGCAGCTAATGAGGCTGCCTCGGTTGTTCGGGTTTACAGATTAATGAAAGAATGGTGGATAGGATTACCTTCTGTGGTAAAAGCCAAGGATACTTATGAATCTGGAGTTACAAATGTAGAGAAAGTTCTTGATATATTTGAAAAAATCGAGGGTAGAGACGAGCATGGATTTATTCTGGCAGATCTTCAATCTATTTATGGATTTGAACCAGATGAGTTAATAACAGCTGAAAAAGCAATTCAAATGATAGAATGGATAAATAAAGATAAGGATATAATAGAATCTTGTGAACGTAAAATAAAAGATAAGATTTTAAGAGGTATTTGTGAGGTTTTTGACATAGAAGGTTCTGCTTATGATAATATTCAGAGAGGGGTTAGCAAATGGTTTAATGCATTGGATAGCTATCAACGTGATTCAATGGCTGGCTATCACACGAATGAAAGTAAGCTTTTGATACTGTATCTTGGTTCTATGACTGATGTAGAAAAAACTTTTTTTGAGGATTTGCCAGCCTCCGCTGGATTTGGACTTGGCAGAGTAAAGGATTGGACTGTTGATAAATCAAATGAGTATATAGAGAAAATACGCATTGGCAAAAGAGTTATCGAAGAAAATGAACTTAAAGTTGAAAATGCAGAGGTAAGTTTTGATGGAGATTATAGGAAAACAAAAGATGGTTCTATTATATATACGGAGGCAATGAAATTGAAAGTTCATCATCCTGACAAGACTGCTGATATTTATATTACTCAGAATGGGGAAAATCCTAAAGACCCTAAGTCAGAAAGAAAACGGTTAAAAGAAAGCTATGAATTTACAATTCGGGGGAATCGAATTATAAAACTTGCCGTTAGAGATGCTCAAGGCAATTATAGTCCCATTGAAGAAATAAAACTTATTGATGAAAGCAAGAAATATGAACCGGTCCCACCAGAAGGAGCTTTAAAGGGGATAGAACATGCAGTTACTTACATATTCCCCAATACTAAAAAAAATTTTCGCCATACAGTTTCAACGCTTATTAACGGAGCATTAGAATTTGGACTATTGGAAAAATCTAATGTGAAAGAATTTATTAGCTCAATTATCAATGAAACCATTGGAAGACATAGATGAAAAAAGTAAAACTTATTTTTGATTCCTATAAACTATATAATGAAATTAATAAAAATATAATATTAGTTGAAAATATTTCTGATTATGTTGATGTTTATATTCAAATTGTAAATGCCATTCATAATGACATTCCTATAAAAGTTATAGTCAGGAACCCAACTTGCTTTAAATGGCTTTCTCGCATTAAGGCCCAATATGGCGATGAGCGTATTGAAATTAAAGAGAATACCCCTCGTGAAGTTCTTAAACACCGATGGAATCTTCAATGCTTGCCTAATGAAATAGAGGATAGACACATACTCGAGGCAAAACTACTTGAGTTGAAGATAGTTCCCAAGGAAGGAGAAAGTTTTCAAGATATTATTTTAGAAAATACTTGCAGTGATCTCTTAACGTATCCAGAATTACCTATTAGCAAGTTAATAGAACTTTTAGATGACTTAGCATCTGATAGATGGCAAGATAAGCAAAAAATACTACTTATTTTTCAACAGTATGAAAAACGATTGGAGGAGTGGGAAGAAAAAACAAAAGAAAAAGAAATTAAAGAGTTAATAGAAAACATTAAAAAAAATCCAAAAGATATTCGGCGAAAATTGATAAATTATAAATTAATAAAAAACTATCCAAATGAAGTTGGTGAAAGAGCTTTGGGTGAGAATTATCATACTTTTCAAAAGTTATCTCTGGATTTAGAAAGTCTCGTTGTAGAAAGATCAAAGGCAGAAAAGGCAATTGCCGAAATTGAATTTTTTCTCCACAATGAATTAGAAATTAAAACAATAGAAGATATTGAGACCCTTCTGTCGATTATAAGTGGGGAATTATCAGTTGAATTTGATGTGATTAACAAAGCAATCCATAATTTTGACAACATAATTACAAAAGAATTGATTGAAAGGGTTAAGGATAAATTTGTTATAATTTCTGACCAAATATCTAATGACCTAAAAGAACTTGATTTACTTATACCACCTACAATACCCTCTGAACCTCAAATATCCTGGAATGCAGAGCAATGGATCAAGTGGGCAATCAATGAGTATTTACCTTATCAATTTTGGCTTGAAGAGAGAAACCGATATGATGGGGAAATTGCCTCTTTTTCGGAAAAGTTCAGTGATTGGTTCTATAAAAACTTTATTGAACTAAAGACGTCGTTTTCCCGAGTTTTGTATAAAGCAGTGCCTAATATTTGCCATGAAATCCGAGACAGTGAAGGGATAAGCCTCTTTTTGGTGATAGATAATTTCAATTTTAAATATCTGAGGGATCTCCAATCCTTACTTAATCAAGGAGGATTCTTTTGTGAAGAACCTCAAGGTTACTTTTCTATGATACCAACAGAAACTGAAGTTTGTAAAAAATGCCTTTTCTCTGGCGAACCTGAAAGGAATTCCCTTGGAAATAAAACTTATGAAAGAATTATAGAAAAGGATTGGTCTGGGTTTATAGGAAATAAGAAATTTATATATTTACCAAATCTTGGGACGTTAAATGAAATCAAAAAGGTTGAGCACGATGTTTATTTCCTTAATCATCGTAGCATCGATGAGCTGTTGCATGAAGACGAAGATGAATTAGGGAAACCTCATCAGGAAGAGGTATACCATAGGCTCAAAACTCTTGTAAACTTGATAATTAGTTTTGCCAAACGTTTAGGGATTGAACGCAAACTTTCAATTTACATTTGTTCAGACCATGGCTCTACTAAAATCCAAACGCAGGTATCAAATTCTATTGACAAAAAATATTATGATGCTAAAAGCGAGGATAAACATCATCGATTTGTCGTAGTTTCTGACGCACAGATACAAAATTTGCCCTCACATGTAGAAAATAATTGTTATGTGATTCGCAAAGAAGAGTATGGGTTGTTGGAAAATTATCTTATAGCTAAAGGCTATAGCAGGTTTGTAAATACTACGGGGAAATTTTATGTTCATGGAGGCCTAAGCCCTGAAGAAGTAGTTATCCCCTTTGCTGTTTTTCGCAAAATGATGGCGGAGCCTAAAGAACTTGTGGTCTATTTAACTCAAAACACTTTTCGATATTCGGTAAAATCTATCATCAAGTTTGGTATCGGAAATAGCAATAATTATGAAGTAACTAATGTTGAAGTAAGTATTCAAAATAGCAATGTAGAATGCGAGCCTGCTAAAATTGAACGAATAAAACCCAAAGGTAGAATACAAATAGAGATACCCGCTCGATTCAAGAGAAGAATACTTAGCAAAAAAGAAAAAGGTTGTCTTATGATACGAATTCGCTATCAATTCCTTGGAAAAAATTATGTTCAAGATTTGGAACTTCCTATCGTCATGAAATCAATGTTTCAGGAAAAAATGGATTTAGAAGAACTTTTTTAATTAGGAGGGAAAATTATGCTTTCTTTTGAGCAAAAGGCAAAGGATTACTACGGAGAAATTGTTATCGATAAGGGGCTTTTCCACCAAGCAGGATTCAGCGGTAGAGCAATTCCAGCTTATGTGGGTGAGTGGATACTTTCTCATTACATGCAAGATCAAGAAAAGCTAACCAATGAGATTCGTAATAATATAGCTAATTTTATAGAAAAATATCTTCCCAGCAAGGGCCAAAAAGAAGAGTGGAAAAATCGGCTATTAAATCAAGAACCTGTAAATCTACTCGATCATTATACAGTCTCTGTTAATCTCAAGACAGGACAGCGGCACTTGAATATTCCATTTCTTGATATAAAAGATGCATATATTACAGATCATATCGTAGAGGACAATGAACTCCTTCTTACCAGTGGGGTTTGGGGAGTGGGAGAACTTTTTTATGTCCCACCTGATGCAGTGAAAGGGAAAGGACAAGTTTGGATGCGTGATTTTAAGCCATTCCAAATTGCGAAGGTGGATTTGGATTACTTCATTGAATGCCGACAATATTTTACTACTAACGAATGGATTGACTTGTTGGTATCGAGCATTGGATTTAGTCCAACTGTCAATAATGAACAACAAAAGATATTGCTTTTAACCAGAATGCTTCCACTTATTGAGCCAAGAGTTAATTTAGTAGAACTGGCTCCAAAAGGTACGGGCAAATCTTTTGTTTTCGATCATCTCTCTAGATATGTGCGAGTAATAGGTGGGGGTAAAGTTACTCCTGCAGTGTTATTTCACAATAATAGCACTCACGAACCTGGATTGGCAACCAGATACGATGCCGTAGTATTAGATGAGGCACAAAGCGTAAAGGGAGATAGCGCTGGCGAGCTTATTGCAATGCTCAAAGTTTACCTGGAATCTGGGAGATTTAGTCGAGGAAGAACAGAGGCAACTGCAGAATCTGGATTTGTTATGTTGGCAAACATTACCCTTGATGAAAATATTGTTCCTATTCATATGGACAAAGGGATTTTTGGAGAGTTTCCTAATTTTTTACAGGAAACAGCATTTATTGATAGGATCCACGGCATAGTTCCGGGTTGGTATTTACCACGTGTAACAGCAAATACACCATCCATATATTTAGGATTTAAGGGTGATCTTTTTGCTGAGATATTGCACAGTCTGAGAAAAGATTTGAGATATATGGACTATATAAATGTAAATATGCATCTTGTGGGGTGTGATGATTTACGTGATAAGAAAGCCATAACCAGGACTGCCACAGCTTATCTTAAATTATTTTTCCCTAATCTTAAAATATCTAAGGAAGAATTCGTAAAGTATTGTCTTAAGCCAGCGATTGAGCTTAGACAAAGGATTAGAGATGAATTATGGAAAATGGATAAAGAATATAGGAAGGTAAATATCAGGGTTGAAGAATAGTCAACATATAATATGTATAGAGCAAGAGGCTAATGGATAAATTGAACGATTGCCTTATGTCTTTCGCCATTAACCCTTTATTTTCCTGCTTGCTTTCTTAAGGTTTCAGCCATATCAGTTCTTTCCCAGGTAAACTCTTTTTCGTTCCTTCCAAAGTGCCCATAGGTAGCGGTTTTTTTGTAAATTGGCCTGAGAAGATTCAATTTTTCAATTATTCCTTGGGGGGAAAGATCAAAATTATCCTCCACCAGTTTTCTTATTTGAGAGTCAGAGATTTTCCCTGTTCCAAAAGAATTGATCATTAAAGATACAGGTTCATCTCTTCCAATTACATAGGCTATCTGCACTTCACATTTATCAGCTAATCCTGCGGCAACTAAATTTTTAGCAATATAACGAGCCATATAGGAGCCGGATCGGTCTACCTTGGTAGGATCCTTACCTGAAAAACAACCCCCTCCATGAGATCCTACTCCTCCATAGGTATCCATAATTATTTTTCGTCCCGTAAGACCAGTATCAGCCTGGGGACCTCCTATTTTAAAACTACCGGTAGGATTTATATAATAGCTCATCTCTGAGTTTCTATATTCCCTGGGAATGCAATGTTTTATTACCAACTCCAGTATTTCATCTTCTATATCTTCCACTTCAACTTCAGGAGAGTGTTGAGTGGAGATAACCACTGCTTTGACCAGTTTGGGAGAACCATTTTCGTATTCCACAGTTACTTGAGATTTTCCATCAGGACGCAGGTGGGAGAGTATTTTTTTCCTTCTCACCTCAGAAAGTCTTCTGGTTAACCTATGCGCTAAAATTATGGGAAGGGGCATAAACTCAGGAGTTTCTGTAGTAGCATACCCAAACATCATTCCTTGATCTCCCGCTCCATTTTTATCCACTCCCTGTGCAATGTTGGGAGATTGTTCATGGATAGAGGTAATCACTGCACAACTTTTATAATCAATTCCATAACTGGCTTGAGTATATCCTATTTCCTTGAGAGTTTCCCTGGCTACGGCAGGAATATCAATATAACATTGAGTAGTAATTTCCCCGGCTATGAAGACCAATCCTGTAGTAACTAAGGTCTCACAGGCAACTCTTCCTCCGGGGTCTTCTTCTAAAATAGCATCTAAAATAGCATCTGATATTTGATCAGCCACTTTATCTGGATGTCCATCGGTTACTGATTCTGAAGTAAACAGATAATTTTCCTTGCTCATTTTTTTCTCCTGAGAATTTTTCAGCTTTACAGCTCTTCCCTTTTTATTATTTCCTCAACTTCCTTTGATGTCTCTGCCTCCATTAAGTCTTGCTTGGCTTTCTTGCGACGCAGGAAGCGGGAAACAATAGCAAGAGATTTTAGGTAATCTCCAGAGGCATTCTGAGGAGCACCCAAAAGAAAGAACAGATGCACAGGTTCTTTATCTAAGGCATCAAAATTAATTCCTTCCTTAGAGATACCAAGGGCACCGACCAAGGATTTAATTGCACTTGAGCGAGCATGAGGAATAGCTATATTATAGCCAATTCCCGTGCTTCCCAATTCTTCTCTTTCCTGAATTACTTTCAAAAAATCTTCCCTATTATCAATCTGTTTAGTTTTCTCCAGCAAAGATACAAGTTCCTCAAGAACTTCCTCTTTAGTTTGAGATTTTAGTTTTACTTCTATCGCCCTTTTATCTAAGAAATCTTTTATCTGCACCCTACCCTCCTTATGATTTATTCTGGCTGCACTAAACCTATATTTCCACTTTCCTTTTTGTAAACTACATTCACCTGGTTAGTTTCAATGTTACGAAAAACCAAAAAATTGTTAGAAGATGAGTTTAATTGCGCGCACGCGTGCTCTACTTTCATGGGCGTGGCGATCTCGGAAAAAATCTTAATTGTTGAAGATCTATTTTCAGGCAAGTCGCTCTCCACAGTCCCCAACAGTTCTTTAGCTTTTCTAATCTTTCTGGACTGTTTGTGAGACTTTAATTTTTCTTTATATTTCCGGGATTGCCCTACCACCTTATCAATTGCTCTATCTATTGAAGTGTGCAAATCTGGGGCCACTTGCTCTCCATAAAAAGCCATCCCCTTTACTGAAATGTGTATCTCAGTTTTATATCCACTTTTTTCTTCCTTGAGTATCACATGAGCAGAGATAATTTCCTTGAAATACTTGTCTAATTTTTTTATCTTTTTTTCAATGAAGCTATCGATCTCTTTCGTTACCTGGATACGGAAACCACTTATTTCTAATTTCATCTTTACCTCTCTGCTACCTAATGTAGTACTGTCATATAAGGATACTATTCATTCTCTCAAGCTTATGATTATTGCAAAATTATAACATACCAGAAAAAAATGTCAAACACAGGCTTACAAGGACTACCCGACTATGATACTATGAGGCTACCAGGAGTTCGAGCGAGGGCAAAAATATACACTTGTGTCCTTGCTCTCTTGATCTCCTTAGCCGCCTCATTTAAGGTAATTCCCGTAGTGTACACATCATCAACTAAAAGAACTCTTTTTCCTTTAAGTATTCCTCTCCTTTTTGCCTTAAATGCCCTTTTTACATTTATTAGACGCTCTTCTCTTTTTAGATTACTCTGGGAATCAGTAAAGCGGACTCTCATTAAACCATCTTTAACCAGGGGCAAATTTAAATATGAAGCTATAAATTTTGCTATAGTTTCAGCTTGATTAAATCCTCTTTCCTTTAATTTTCTCCGATGCAAAGGAATGGGAATGACCAAGTCGAATTCAGGCAAAGAAGAGCGACAGTGGTCAAGATAAGTTCTCATTATCTCAGTCAAGCCTCTTGATATTCCCATTTTCCCTTTATACTTAAATAATTTAATTGCTTCTTTCATCACCCCCTGGTAAAAAGTTGGAATAAATACCCTTTCAAAATAAGGAGGGTGCATCTGACACTCACCACATAACAAAGAGGAATTATCTAAAGAGTCATATTCGGAGGGAAAGGGCCTGCCGCATCTGGAACAGTAGGGAGGGGTTAACCATGCCACTTTTTTCCAGCAAGATTTGCAGATAAAACTACAGTTCAAGGACTCCAGAGACTTGCCACACAGTAAGCAATCTGCGGGAAGAAAAAAGTTTATGCCACCCTTTAGTAAACTTTTCAGATTTGCATTCATACTCTCTTATTTGTTTGAAGTGTAACAAAAAGGGGAAAGATGTCAAGCTTGTCGAGTCAAGTGTCAATGCAAAGTAAATACGTCATACTTTCTGTGAATTTTCCCCTTATCTCGGATCTTCTCTTTTAGCTTCATTACCGGTTGAAAGAAGTTCTTATAGAGCCTTAGCTCATTTCGGTAAAGGCTATTAATAATCGCCAGCTCTTTCTCAGTATCATATCTAAGGTGCCCAATGACAGCTCTGACGTGGGTTGAGTTTTTCTGTTCCACGAAACTAGTTATCATTCTTTTTGTAGGGTCTTGATCGAGAGAATTGAATCCCTTTTGCCTCACAGTATCTTAGTAGATGGCAGTTGATGAAGCTCGAACCATTATCAGGATGAGCATGGACCCACTTGAAGGGCATTCTTCTTCGTGCTCTATCCAAAGCATCACAGCTCCTTTCCTGTCCACTTCCTAAAACTACTTCTCCTTCCCACCAGCCGAAGGCGACATCACAAGAACTTACAGTATTCATTCCCATACAGTCCCGAAGCTGATTGACCACAGTGCTCTACTAAGTCCACCTGCACCTGACCTGGAAGAGTTCTATCCCATCCTCCTGCTTTCACTGGTATCCTCTGGTAGATTAAAGGATTTCTTCTTTGACGGTGTTTTCTTTTCAGGTGAAGAGCCTGTTTTTGACGTTTGAGAGCTCGGTCAATGGTTCTGGGGCTAATCTTCTTTAATTTCTCCGATAACTCATTGCAGATGAAAATCTCCTCTTGCTGTCTTAACCTATCTACCTCAGTCTTAAGGAGAGGCGCCAGTCTTTGCCCGCAGGGCTCATCAAATATATTTCAGATCTTTGCGAGAGCTGCCTTGACATAGCCATCATAAATGACTTTTTTTCCTCCTCTTCTTTTGACTGTTAAACAGATGGGAGATTTTATCTTCCTGATGACGTACTTTCTATTCTGGCCGGTATTACCACAGTACTCATCCAGCAT
>JAUWZM010000138.1 GCA_030615365.1 Candidatus Aerophobota bacterium
TTACCAATTGGGTCTTTCGGGGAATAAGAACCAGCTAAATTTACCACATTAAATTAGAGATAAAAATGATGTTATTTAAAATTTTGATGGATTGAAATAGGTTAAAAATATGAGGAGGGGAGTTTCTTAAACTACCACGATAAAAATGCATGACCTTTCTTTAAATATTCTTGATATAGTAGAGAATTCTATTAATGCAAAGGCAACCAGGGTAAAAATTTTAATAGAAGAAAATATTGCTAAAGATAAACTCTGCATAGCTATAATTGACAACGGAATGGGAATGGATAGAGAGATTATCTCAAAAATTACCGATCCCTTTGTTACCACGAGAAATTGCAGAAGAGTGGGATTGGGCCTTCCTCTTTTAAAAACCAAAGCAAAATTGTGCCATGGAGATCTTACTATAGATTCTCGACCAGGAGAAGGAACGACTGTAAAAATAATTTTTCAGTATGGTAATATTGACCGTCCACCTTTAGGGGATATTACCTCCACTCTTATGTGCATTATTGCAGCGAACCCTGATTTGGATATTGTTTACCAGCATAATGTGGGCGAGGTATTGTACCAATTGGATACACGTGAGGTGAAAAGAATTATCGGAAAGTGTTATTTCAAGAGAAAAGACGTTCTCACTCTTATTTCCCAGGATATAAAGAGAGGACTTTCTCACCTTGGAAATGAGAGAAAGAAGACATTCAAGAAAATATACGGTTATCTACCCAAAATTAACCTAATTTAAAGTAAAGGAGAAAAGAATGCAACGGATGAAGGAAGAGAACTTATTTCAATTTACCGGAGAAGAGCAGGAAAAATTTGCTGATTTTAAAAAATGGGTAAAAAAATACAAAGAAGAACCTGGAGTGCTAATTCTGCTCTTAGCCAGAGCACAGCAAATTTTTGGATATCTTCCCAGGCAGGTTCAGGAATATCTAGCTCGAGAATTAAACAAGACGCTTAGTGAAGTTTATGGTGTAGCCACTTTTTATACATTTTTTACCCTTTTCCCTAAGGGAAGGCATACCGTAAGAGTTTGCCTTGGAACTGCTTGCTATGTAAAAGGAGGTAAAAAGATTCTTTCTACAATTCAAAAAGAATTGGGAATCGGAGTGAAAGAGACCACTTCAGATAGAAGATTTTCTGTGGAAGTCAACCGCTGCATGGGAGCTTGTGCTCTTTCTCCGGTTGTGCGAGTAGATGATGATATATTTGCCAGAATGAGTACCAATAGAATACCTGAGATTTTATCAAGGTATAAGTAAGTTCAGATTTTTTTCAACATTTTATTTTTTACAAGGAGAAGATTTCATGGAAAAGATGACTTTGGAAAAACTCAATCAAATAAGGGACCAGTATAAAAAGTCCCTGAATGTAAGAAGAGGGGGAGAAAAAAATAAATTAATCATTCATATGGGAACTTGTGGGATCGCCTCTGGAGCACGAGATGTTATGGATGCTGTTTTGGAAGAGATGAGCAAAAAAGATGCTCCCGAGGTGACTATTGTACAGTCAAGTTGCATAGGTTTATGCGATAGAGAACCTGTAGTCACGGTTATGTGGGCAGATGAGTCTCCTGTGAGGTATTATCGTATGACTCCTGAGAGGATTCATAGGATATTTAAAGAACACCTCATGGGTGGGCAAGTAGTGAAGGAATTCACACAATAAATAATAAATAAGCGATATAAAAATCCGATGAGGGAAAATTAATCCTCTGTGTCCCCTGTGGTTAAGTTTTGATACTATATAAAAAAATGAGGTAAGAGTTATGAGCATGTATAGATCATATGTGTTAGTCTGTGGTGGTGGTGGATGTTTATCTTCGGGTAGCAAAGAAATAAAAGATGCTTTTATTTCAGAGATTAAAAGATTCAAGTTGGATAATGAAGTGAAGGTTGTTGAAACGGGATGTATGGGCGCATGTGACCTTAGCCCAATTGCGGTTATTCACCCGGATGGGATATTTTATCAAAAATTAAAGTTAGAGGATGTTTCTCTTATTACAGAAGAACATCTCTTAAAAGGAAGAGTGGTAGAAAAATTGACATACAAACCTTCCGGTGAAGATGAAGGTAAGGCTACCTATCAAGATATAGATTTTTTTCTATTTCAACAAAAAAATGTTCTTCGAAATTGTGGTGTTATAGATCCTACGAGTATAGAAGAATATATAGGTGCTAATGGATATCAGGCGCTTGCGAAAGTACTTACTACTATGAGCCCTGAAAAGCTTATAGAAGAGATTAAAAAATCTGGCCTAAGAGGAAGAGGTGGTGGTGGCTTTCCCGCAGGTGTAAAGTGGGGGTTTGCGCGAAAAGCCAACGCTGATAAAAAGTATATCATTTGTAATGCGGATGAGGGTGATCCGGGTGCATTTATGGATAGAAGTCTTTTAGAAGGAGATCCTCATAGTATAATAGAGGGATTAGCCATAGGTGCTTACGCCATAGGGGCAAATCAGGGATATATCTATGTTAGAGCAGAATATCCTTTAGCTATAGAAAGATTAGAAGTAGCTATTCAGCAGGCAAGAGAAAATGGGCTTTTAGGGAAAAATATTCTAAATTCTGAATTCTTTTTTGATCTTGAAATAAGGGTGGGAGCAGGAGCTTTTGTCTGCGGTGAAGAAACAGCACTCATAGCTTCTATTGAAGGTAAACGAGGTGAGCCTCGCCCAAGACCTCCATTCCCTGCACAATCAGGTCTTTGGGGAAAACCTACTATTATAAATAATGTGGAAACCCTGGCTAATGTGCCTTTAATTATTTTGAAAGGAGCTTCGTGGTTTATTAAGTTGGGCACTGAAAAAAGTAAGGGGACTAAAATATTTGCCTTAGCCGGGGATATTAAAAATACCGGGTTAGTAGAAGTTCCTATGGGAATGCCTCTGGGAAATATTATCTATGATATTGGAGGGGGAATTCCTAACGGGAGGGATTTCAAGGCAGTGCAATGTGGAGGGCCTTCGGGTGGATGTATCCCCAAGAAGTATCTTAATGTGCCCGTTGATTATGAATCACTTCAAGAATTAGGTGCCATTATGGGCTCAGGTGGGATGGTTGTAATGGATGAGAACACATGTATGGTTGATATTGCTCGATTTTTTCTGGAGTTTGCTCAAGAAGAGTCCTGTGGAAAATGTCCTCCCTGCCGTATTGGCACAAAAAGAATGTTAGAAATTTTGACTAGTATAACAGAGGGTAAAGGAGAGGAGGGAGATATAGAGCGTCTTGTAAAACTGGGAGAGAATATAAAGAGAACTGCTCTTTGTGGATTAGGACAAACGGCTCCCAATCCGGTGTTGAGCACTATCAGGCATTTTAGAGAAGAATACGAAGCGCATATAAAGTACAAGCGTTGCCCGGCCAGTGTATGTCAGGCATTGTTTCGTTCTTCCTGCCAACACGCCTGTCCGTCTAATGTTGATGTTCCAGGTTACATTTATCTTATATCTCAAGGTAAATACAGGGAGGCTGTTGCTTTAATTAGAGAAAGGAATCCATTGGTAGCAGTTTGTGGACGTGTATGCAGTCATCCATGCGAAACAAAATGTTATCGTGCAGAGACGGATGAAGCTATAGCTATAAGGGATTTAAAAAAATATGTTGCCGATCAGGTGCTTAATAATGGCGGTTATCCTCTTCCTTCAATCCAGAAGAAAAAAGGCAAGTCCATAGCTGTAGTTGGTTCGGGTCCAGCAGGCTTAACCTGTGCGTATCATTTAGCCAGAATGGGCTATGAAGTCACTGTATTAGAGGCTCTTCCAGCATTCGGTGGAATGTTAAGGGTAGGAATTCCTGGTTACAGATTACCCGAAGATATTTTAAAGAAAGAAGTAGAAGAAATTAAGAAAATTGGTGTTACTATAAAAAGCGGTATTAATGTGGGGAAAGATATAACCATTGATGAGCTTTTTGAAAAAGGATACAAAGCTATATTTATTGCTACAGGAGCTCACAGAGACTTGAAATTGGGAATTAAAGGAGAAGAACTGAGGAATACTATGGGAGCTGCAAATTTTTTACGAAAAGT
>JAUWZM010000028.1 GCA_030615365.1 Candidatus Aerophobota bacterium
TTGAGAATATGAATCATTTTAAAAGCTTTAGAGCACTTAATCGGTCTATGAGAGATGTAGCCTGGTTTAATTTCTTTAATATTCTTCTTTTTAAAGCGGAAGAAGCTGAGAAAGAGATTGTTAAAGTACCTGCCAGGAATACATCTCAAATATGTTCTAGCTGTGGTAGAACAGTTCAAAAGGATTTGTCTTGCCGTGTCCATAGTTGTCCTTTCTGTGGTTTAATCATAGACCGAGATACTAATGCAGCCCGCAATGTTTTAAGGCTCGGGCAGAGCCTTCGGGGAGCAGGAGCATTGGCTCCTGCGATGAACTGAGAATCCTCGGACTTTAGTCCTGGGGAGTGTCAACAGGTTTAATCCTTTAACCCTTTAATCCTTGAGCTATGAACTTTGTTTTGGTTTTGCCATGAGCTATGAGCTATCAGCTATGAGCTAACTTGAGTCATGAGCCATGAATTTTGTAAGGTAAGCTCATTTTCTCCACTCACCACCCAGAGCCCGACAAAGTAAGGATAACTTACCAGGTAGGTCTTAAAAGGAAATATCTCCCTTGGTTGGCACACTTAGTCTTCCTTGTCTTGCCATTTTTGAAGAAGATCTAATTCTTTACAGAAGCGCTATAGGTGAACTGAAGAAAGATCAAAAATAGGTATTTTGATTTTTTTCTGAGGGGTCTGTTTGTCCCAGATAATCTTTTGTAATCGTTCTACAGCTTCGGGATCAAATAATTTCTCGCCGCACTGCTGACAAACTTTTGCAGGAACATTTTCCACAATAATCCAGTGACCTTCATAGAAAAGAGTATAACTGATTAATTTCTTTTCAACTCTTCCTCCACATAAATCGCACCTCATATTTATCGCCTCCTCTTTTTGAAATCTATCCATTCTTTCACATCAGGTTCGTACACCGTAATAATCTTAATCTTTGGTCTGGTGGGATACGAACACTGAACATGCAAAGGCCTTTCTAAACTAGTTTTTCCATAAATAAGACAACTTGGGCCAAATTTATCTTCAGGATAATCTTCGATCATCTCACCATTCTCAATCGCCTCTAAAATTTCCTTACGAGTAATATATCTTAAAATACTTTGATCAACCATAGAATCCCCCTTCCTTTTTATTTAATACAAGCGGATATTACACGTAACATAGCTTAACTCAAGAGAAAATCAAGTATTGCATATTCTCCTATATGAGCGAGATTCTTTGTGGACAAAATTCAAAAATCAAGACCTGACCCTAAAGCCTCCTGAGTATTAGTGGGCACAGGTAAATGACAAAATTTCTAAAGTTTGATAAAGTACATTTTGTCTTTTAGAAAACGGGCATAAGAACAATATGTTGGTAGGAGTGATTTCAATGGATGAAACCGCCAGATGGTTTAGGAGAGTAAATTTGAGAAAATATGAGGATAAGTATATCTCTATTGTGAATAAAGTCTACGCTTATTCAACACCTTTGTTTTGCCCAAAAAACTAAAAGGAGATAACAAAGATGAAATTTATCCGCATCACTGTTGAAGCAAACAAAATGGGCGGAGTGCCCTGTATCCGGGGATTGCGCATCCCGGTAGCGACGGTAGTAGGAATGGTAGCTGACGGGATGAGCGAGAAGGAGATATTGAAGGCATTTCCCGACCTTGAGCCCGAAGATATTCGCCAGGCCTTACAGTATGCCGCCGAGGCCGTAAGAGAACGAGAAATCCCGCTGGTGAGTGCCTCGTGAGGTTCTTGATAGACAACGTTCTTTCGCCTGTTGTTGCTGAAGGACTAAGGCAAGCTGGATATGATACGGTACATGTGCGAGACTATAGGATGCAATCTGCTCCGGATACCGAAATATTTGAGAGAGCCTTCATTGAAGACCGCATTATAGTTTAAGCAGATACCGACTTTGGCACGCTGTTGGCATTGCGACATGAAAAGAAGCCTTTAGGTGAGGAAAGAATATATGTGGCTCATGTTCGGTATGGATATACGCTAAGGGAGATAGGAGATTTTCTAAGGGCTCATTATTCTACAAGTCAGTGACCCTCACACCCCTTCCCCTCTCCACACAACCTTCACTGTCCTGACCAGAATAACAAAATCCAACCAGAGGAACCGGTTACGAACATAATACTCATCTAGCTTTAGTCTATCCTGAAAGGCACGCTCACTTTTCCCGCTAACCTGCCAAAGGCCGGTCATCCCGGGAAGAGCCATCTAAATAGTCTTTCTACATCCATCTTCTCAAATTCCCGGGGAAGATAGGGACGAGGCCCTGTAAGACTCATCTTTCCCCTGAAAACATCTATAAGCTGAGGAAGCCTATCCAGAGCGCTTCTTCGCAAGGGTTTCTCAAACTTGGTCAGCCAACTGCCTCAATATGCCGCTTCACCTTTCAGCACCGCCGGGATACTCTCAATGAGTATCCTGGTATCCAGCAAAAGTGACCAATTTTCAATATAGTAAATATCCAGCTTAACCATCTCCTCGAAAGAAAGCTTGTTTCTACCACTTATCACCCACAGACTGGTTATACCAGGTAGAGTTTCCAATCTTTTCTTATGCCAGTCGTTATACTCCTCATATTCATAAGGCAAGGGAGCTCTTGGTCCCACAAGACTCAGATCACCTTTTAATACATTAACCAACTGACCTAACTCATCTAAACTATATTTTCTAATGAGCCTACCTACCCTGGTAATCCTTTCATCATCGGTGATCTTAAAAACGCGTTCCTCATTCTTACCCTCTTCAACATAGGGATTGTCCGCCCTAATCAATCTTTTAACATATGCTTTGTGTCGGGCATCATCTACATTAGCATACATAGACCTGAACTTGTAAAATTTAAAAGATTTTCCTCCTTTTCCTATCCTTGTCTGTGTATAAAAGATTGGGCCTCGACTATCAACCTTTATGGCTAAGACAATGAAAAGTAAAAGAGGGGAGGAAATCATTAATGCTAAAAAGGTTAACACTAAGTCAAAGACTCGTTTAAGAAGAAAAGACGCCTCCTGGGAAACGTCAATCAGTTCAACCACCGGAAGAGGACCTTTATTGTCAAGACGAATCCTACTTCTCATAAAGTCAAACATATCGGGAATTATTTTAATTCTCATGTTTTGATGATCACATTGACTAACTATATTTAACACCTGTCCTCTTTCCAAAGGAAAGGTAACATAGATTTCATCAACCCTATGATGGGAAATAACCTCTTTTAATTTAGATACAGGACCAAAAACTTTGTAGCCAGAAGGGGTCTTCTCTAACTGAGGAAATTTATCATCCAAAAAGCCAATTACTCGAAAACCCAATTCCCATTGCCGGGAGATTTCCTCTGCTAAAAAATTTCCTATCCTACCCGCCCCTACAATCAACACATTTTGAATATCGTGCCCTTGAGAAACTCTTCTTTTCGCTAATTCTCGCTTGACTAGCCTCCACAAAGAAAGAAAAAGGGTTGTAGAATACCAGGAATAAAACAAGACGCCTCTGGAAAAATAGATCTCGTGGAGAAGAAAACTAATTAAGACAATGCCAGAAAATGAGATAACTGTCGATTTTACCACCAACAAGACTTCCTGTAGTGGGTCTGACCTTAGTCTTGTCTCGTATAATCCGTTATAATACAAAACCACGAGAATCAGTAGTGTTGAAAAAGAGAATATCTTAATATACGAATCAAAATACGGCAGAGTATACAGCGCCTCAAGATTTATCCTCCACCCATATCTTGTCACCAATTGCACAATTTGGGAATGAACTCGCAGCCAATAGGAAAGAGCTAAGGAAAAGAGAACAAGAAGCAAATCAATTAAGACATACCATAAAGACACCAGCTTTCGCTTTAATAAATATTTCGTCACTTTCTTTACTCCCTTATTTCACTCTTTCTCTTCTCTTATAGGGCCTATCCATTAGGCCAGTCACACATCTCAACTCATAAATGCTCTTCACTACCCTGGCAGGATTTCCATAAACCACAGAGCTTGAGGGCACATCTTTGGTTACCACACTGCCGGCTCCAATTAATGAGTTCTCTCCCACCTCAATAAAGGAAAGCAAGGTAGCGTTTACCCCAATCTGGGCACCCTTTTTAATAGTTGGCCCCCGCATACATTTAGCAGAAAGTCTACAGCCGGGATGAATATCATTGGCTACCATCACCCCTGGTGATAAGAATACATCATCCTCAATGACAGTAAATTGAGCAATATACACACCACTATGTATTTTCACCCTGTTACCAATCTTACATCCATAGTCAACCACCGAATTATTCCAGATCTTGAAATCATTACCTATATTATTTTCTTCTCTGATGATTACATTATGTCCGGTCTCTAAATTATCCCCTATTCGGGATCCCTGGTATATCACAGAGCCACTTCTAATTCTTGCCTTCTTTCCTATAAGTAACCCTTTACACTTCACTCTACGCTCGACTGGATAACCGAGTAATACTCCCCTATCTATGTGATGACCCTCTCCTATTACAACTTCCTCTGTTAATATCTCAAATTCATCACCCAAAGGATATCCTCTCCTTTTTTCCTCCATTCTTAAGAGATTCATTTATCTCTTCCACTATCTTAACTATCTGGTAGCCATTTTCTCCATCACTGCGAGGTTTTTCTCCATTAGTGATACAATCTAAAAAGTGTTTCAGTTCCACTTTTAGCGGCTCTTCCTGCCTTAAACGAGGAATGGTGATATCCCCATATCTATAAGAGAGTTGGAATTCCCCAAAACTTTCATGTGAATCAGGAACCAAGACTCCTTTATCGTAAATCTTAATCTTCTCCAGGGTCTCTATATCATCATAGACAACCATTTTTTTAGTTCCTATCACCGTCATATTTCTTACCTTAAGAGGATCAAGCCAGCTAAGATGTAGGTTAACTGCTACCTTATCGGAAAAATTCAAGGTTATGAAAGCTACATCTTCGTTACCAGAGATAAAATGACTTTGGCCGGTGGCAATGATCTCACACTCCTTTTTCTCCATTTCCTTATCCAAGAGATATAGAATTATAGAAATATCATGGGGAGCAAGATCCCATACTACATTTATATCTTCCTGAAAGAGTCCCAGGTTCCTTCTTTGAGAGGAAATATAGAGAATATTGCCTAATTCATTGGAGTCAATCAATTCTTTTAGTTTATTTACGGCTGCCGTATATAAGAAAGTATGCCCCACCATTAAAACTCTATCTTTCATATGAGCAAGGTTAATTAGCTTTTTTGCCTCACCACTATTCTGAGTCAATGGCTTTTCCACGAAAATGTGCTTACCCGCCTCTAATGCCTTCTTTGCCAGCTCAAAGTGGGTATGCACGGGAGTAGCGATAGCTATAGCATCTACATCTGAGCTATCAAGAATCTCCTCGTAATTCTTAGTAACCTGAATATCGGGATAAAGACTTTTGATCCGCTTTAGCTTTTCCTCATCTAAGTCACAGCCATATTTAACCTCACTTTCCGATATCTGAATAAAATTCCTCACTAGATTTGGCCCCCAATATCCACAGCCAACTACACCTACTTTAATCATTATATCCTCCTGTTCTACAATTCATTGTTGGTTATTCGCGACTTAACAAACAAACGTCTCTTTGTGAAAAATACTTTGATTTCCCTTGCGACTTTTTCAATCTGCTCTTTAGTTAGTTCCGGAAACATAAATAATGAAAGAATCTTTTTAGCACATTTCTCAGTAACCGGAAAATCGCCTTCTTTATACCCTAGATATTTATATGCTTTTTGCAGGTGAAGGGGTATAGGGTAGTGAAGCCCTGTACCGATGCCCTTGGATTTAAGCCATTCTTGTAGCTTATCTCTCTTTTTTGTCCTGATTACGTACAAATAATAGACATGCCTGGCGTATTCAGCCTCAAAAGGGGTAATTATCTCATCTACATCTTTTAACAATTCATTATAAATTGAGGCATTCCTGCGTCTTAAATTATTCCACTCATTTAACCTCTTTAGCTTTACCCTTAAGATAGCTGCCTGTATTTCATCTAACCTACTATTATAACCTTCTATTAAATGTTCATACTTTTTTATCTGTCCATGGTCCCTGAGCATTTTTACCTTTTGAGCAATTTCTGTACCATTAGTAACCACCATCCCCCCATCTCCAAAGCCTCCTAAGTTCTTACTGGGATAAAAGCTAAAGCAGCCGGCATCTCCAATCGACCCTGCCTTTTTTCCTTTATATTCTGCCCCATGTACCTGACAGGCATCCTCAATGACCTTTAAGTTATGTTTTCTTGCTATCTCCATTATTGGATCCATGTCTGCAGGCTGTCCAAATAAGTGGACTGGAAGTATTGCCCTTGTCCTCTCATTTATTGCTCCTTCAATCTGAGAAACATCAATATTATAAGTCCATAAATTAATATCTACAAAGACAATCTTTGCGGCAGCCTGGGAAATTGCCTCGGTAGTAGCAATGAAGGTATTGGGAACGCTGATTACCTCATCTCCCTTTCCAATTCCACAAGCCAGTAAGGTCAAACGTAAGGCATCGGTCCCATTGGCCACCCCAATAGCATATTCTGCCCCACAAAAGCTGGCAAACTCTTCCTCAAAAGACTTAACATTCTCCCCCAGAACGAATCGGCAACTGTACATGACCTGCTGAATGCCAGCATCGACTTCATCCTTAATTAACTGATATTGCTGTTTTAAATCTAAAAATGGTACTCCCATCGCTTTTCCCCCTACGGGCATTCCTGCTCACAGCCTACTTTCATACATCTAATTTTCCATTTCAAATACAACTTTATCATTTACCACCTTAACCCATGCAACTACACCATCCTTGGCAGCCGGCCCTTTAATATAAGACTCTCCATATTTCTTCTATGACTTTCAATCAAATTAAACTCTTTCTAATAGTTACAGGCTCCTACATCCAGTAGTGGTTAGTATCTTTATTCTCTTTTAACTCTACCTCTTTATTTTCAACTCCAACGTTGATAGATTCCAATAATCCCATTTGCAAAGTGATTTAAAAACTTATAGGAGTTTACAGCCCGACTATACAACAATCCTAATATATAAGTGAACTTGAAGAAAGGGAGATAACCGTAAGTTTGGTCCACTCTTATTAGCATCTTTTTCCTAAATCCCGCAGCTTTAAGACATCTGTCAAGGTGCTTAGCTGTATTACATCTGTGAAAAGTAAGGAAACCTCCAGACTGAAACACTTTATGAAACCTAAATGGTGTTAGTCTTGATATAATCATAGGCGAGATAATCGATACTGTTTTGAAAATAAGAATTCCATTATTTTTGAGAACCCGATTAAATTCTAAAAAAACGGCGGCAGGATCTTCCAAATGTTCGATCACCCAATGACACAAAATTGTATCGAAGGTTTTACTTTTGAAAGGTAAATGCTCTAAAGATGCTCTTACAGCAATGTCTATCTTCTTGTCCTGGGAGATGTAGAGATCCACCCCTATAATTATGGTCTCAGGCGATTTGTATCGACGTAAGATCCAAGTCCCTCCTCCACATCCTGCATCAAGCACCTTTCCCTTTAAATAGTTTTGAATCTCGCCTTCCACTTCTCCTAGAACACTCTCGTTTACATTGGCATAAAACCTTTTTTGAAGATTCTCCTTAATTTTGTTTGGGATACTCATTTTACTGAGATAATTTATAAGCCTAACACTCTTAAATAACGTCTATAAGAATCCATACTAAATTTAATCTCGAGGTATCTCTTCTTCTCCACCGAGAAGCCACATCCCGGGGTAAGGCATACCAGTAATTGCCCTCACTCTTCACATACCGCAATGGCTCCTCGTAATGCTCAATCGGATGCCTACCCCCTTTGCCTCAACCTATTCTTATATAATCCGGATGAACAATCACAAGAGCCATGCTTCCCACTTAATAAACAAAATTAGACTTTCCTTCTATTCCTTCTTGCTACACCTAACGATAAAATTTCATTTACAAAGAAATCGATAAGGCCATTAGATGAAAGGGGCGGAGAGTTAGGACGTGTTCGTTTCTTGAATTCAATCTTACTGAAATCCTCCCTGCAATGGATAAATTTAAGTTTATTCTCTTTTTCCAACTTTGCATCGACTGCACCTCTTTTCCCTTGAAAGATACTATACACTGGGACACCAAGCACTGCTGCTTCACGATTCATAGTTCCACCTGCCCCAATTACAAGATCTGAGTACCAGATGAGACTTGGGCCATCAAGAACTTTGGATGGAGGAATCTTAATGTCATTACTTTTCCCCGCCGAATTTAGAAATTCTTCTTTCTGTGATTTAGCACGAGGTAACAAAACTATCTCTGTACCCGCCTGTCCAGAAAGGAAATCAAGCAATTCATAAAAGAGTGTTTCTGTCTTTGGATTATGATAATGAGCTATGGTAGCCGGGGGTCTGAGCGTCACAACAATCTTCTTATCATTAATGTCTAAATCTTTCACAGTATTAGGATCTGGCCGAAAATTGCTTAAATAAACTTCTTCCTTCATTCCCGGATACTTCCGAAGTTTTTGTTTTGGTGCACCTATGGACTGACAAATTTTATTCGGAATAATCTCGGGTATTAGAATCTTTGTGGAAAAATAGTTAAATATAGCAGACGACACATACTCATAGTCATAAATTGTTATGCAGGGAATACGAAGTATCCAACAAGCAGGTGGAAGAGAGCGAGTGCCATGACTTACACCTACATCAAAATTCTTATCTCGGGCAAAGGAAGCGAGTTGAAACGACCTAATCCCTAATCCGATTAGTTTATGAATCTTTCGCTTGCCATAATGTCTTCCGATCCGGATATAAGGAATCTTAGCTAAGTCTAAGAGCTCGCAAACATATGCATAATCTCTCGCAGTTAAAATAACTTCATGCCCTAATTCCTTAAGCCGATTCACTATTGGCCTGAAGAATTGAACATGGGGAGGATTATCTACATCTATCCAAATACGCCTTTTCATTACTAACTTTTTCTTTTTCAAACCCTTTGCTTCACTACAAGACAAACTTTTATCCTCCTATAGATGAGAGAAGAAGAGCTAAAGCATAAAACATCCACGCCTGGGCCCAGCGTATATAAGCGATTTTGCTAGTAAAGTACCTATATCTTTGAAAGCAAAAGAATCTTTTCTTCTCTTGGAAATTCTCTATCCCAAACTTAACGATCTCTAATGGTTCATCTATATTCTCTTTATCAAAATCTTTCAGTTTAACGAAAATTATGATTCCCTGCGCAACATTATGTATGTCCTATGGGATAAGTTTTATCATAACAATATTTTGGCATCATACTTTCTAAGAAAAAGGTTTTTCTATAGTACTCAAAGCCTTTTTAAGGAACTCATGAAAATCCTAGCAGCCTGAAAATTTCACATAATTATTTAGTGCAACTATCTTAAATCCCACATTCAAAAAGTAAGATTACCATAATACTAACAATCGTCTCGGTTCCGATGTCCCACACAAGATTAGGGTATATGAGTAAATTTGACTCTAAAAAGCCGCCAAATTAGCTTAAATAAACCGAGTAATCCTATATTTTTGATCCTTCTAATTATTTCATTTCTATAAAAGTAATAGCTGAAGAAGAATAATCTTCCATAACGAGTCTTTAGCTTGTTTTTTGCAAATTCAGCATTGATGTAATAATAGGCTCTCAGAATCTCTTCTTGGGATAACGGTCCATTAACCATAACCGACTTATAGTCTTGCATAAGATGAGGTAAAGTTATATATCTATCCCAATCTTTTACTCTTATCCAACCATTTTTATTCGCAATTTCATATATCTCTGTTCCAGGGAAAGGTGTAGCAATAGAGCAGGTAGGATAATCGGTATCGAGTTCCTTGACAAAGCTAACTGTCTTTTTAACACTCTCCCAGTCTTCTTCAAGGTTGCCAACCATGAAAAAGGAAGTCACTCGCAAACCCACTTTTTTCGCTAAATAATGCGCCCTTTTTGCTTGCTCTAGACTTATACCTTTTTTTAGGCTTTTCAAAATCTGAGGATCACCGGACTCGACTCCAAAATCTACGTTTGTGCAACCCGCTTCAGTAATTTTCCGTAATATCTCCTCATCTACTGTATTAACACGAGCATTGAGGCTCCATTTTATATCTAATTTATTCTCTATTATTAGATCAGAGAGCTCGTGTAAAACTTTCTTATTTATAGTCAAAGTGTCGTCAACAAAATCAAATTGGTTTGCATTATATTTTTTCATTAGAAACAAGATTTCATTGAGGATATTTCTTGCCGATCTCCTCCTATAAACTCCCCTAAACACAACATTAGAAGCACAAAAAGTGCAATGGTAAGGACATCCCCTCGTCCCCAAGATTGGGTAAACTTTCGACTTCTCTGATCCTCCCAAGATTGCTCCGGAATATTTCTCTATAGGCAGCCCTTGCCACAAAGGGAAAGGTAAAAAGTCTAAGTCATCTATTAAAGGACGCTGAGGTGTAATTTTAATTTTATTGTTACTTCGAAACCCAATTCCTTTTATTTCCTCGAATGGACCTGATCCGTTCGAAGATACAGTTTCTACGAGTTTGGCGAAGGTAAGCTCACCTTCGCCGATAACAACGAAATCTACGGATTTATTCCTTAACACATCTTCCGGTAAAGCACTAGCATGATATCCACCTATGACTATTGGTATCGCTCCATTCATTTCTTTTACAATCTCAGCCACTTTAAATGCACCTATTATTTGGGGAGTCATGGCAGATATTCCTACTACATCTGGCATTTTATCTTTAATTACGTATTTTATGTCATGGTAGCCAAGATTCACCGGATCCATATCAATGATGGACACCGAGTGTCCTTTCTTCTTAAGAAATGATCCTATGTATGCTAATCCTAATGGTGGGACTTTATACTTAGATAAATATGGTGGAAAAATTAAAGCAACAGAAGCCATTAGTTATCCTTCTAATTTCTTAAGCAAGTAGGTGAGAGCATTAAACATAGGCGCCTGTCCCCACCTCATGTATGGTATCTTGTTTTTGCTCATTCGGTAGATTCTAAAATAGAAGAATCCCCGTGGATCCTGCATATTCTTTATCGTCCAATAAGCCACTTGTTTAGCAATATTAGGGGCCTCAGGGAATAAAGTACTAAGTAATGCACAACAATAAATTGTCTCCGCACAGCTTCTTATGTCGACCTTTACTCCAGTAAGACTTGGATATTCATAAAAGTGCTTACAGGAGTAGTCATTATTGATAAATGCATTAACAAAAAAGGAATAACCTTTTTCTAATGCTGCTTTTATTCTTTGGTTACTGTTTTCCAGAAATATGGAATATAGATGTTCTAAAACAAAACACGTATGCAAGTTATCGATGAAATTATCTGTATTCTGACTTTTATCTCTGTAAAACCAAGAACCATCCACATTCTGTTGTTGCAAAACGTATCCCCAAATCTTATCGGCAAAAGTCGCATACCTATGATTTCCGGATAGAATCGAAACATCGTACAGCATCTTGGCACAAAAAGAATTAGCATTGATAGCCAATGTATTGCAAATCGGTGTATAGCTCACAGCTACTGTCCGGCCCAAATTTTTTCTATTCAAATCGTTTATTGCAAATTCGGCTGCCTTTATAGCCATTTCCATATATGTTATATCCTTGGTCACTTTGTACCCTTCTAAGAATGCGTCTACCGCATTGGAAGTGATAGTAACGCAAGGTGTATTCTTAGGGATAAACGTCCTACTTGGCCAATCAAAGTGGAGTCCCCAACCAATGCCCGATTTGGTTTCTATACCCTTTTTTGCCAATAAACTTAGACATCCTATTGCTTTCACTAAATAAGTATTTTCTCTCATAACCTCATATAACCTGAAATATCCCCGAGCGAAATATGGTAGCGCCTCGCAAGATATGTCCTTTTTAAAAAATAGCGCTCTAGAACTAGGTAAAAAAGTATCGATCAAATATAGAAAGCCAACAATTGGAAATCCTAAGTACCTGTTTTTGCTATACAGCCCTCTTGAAATAATTCCAAATTTACTTGACCAAAAGTCGTAATGGTCATAACTCGAGTATTTCTGTGTGTCAATCCACATTTCGAGGTCTATTACCGACTTTTTCAAAAGCTTCTCCACCATGGAATTGCTCTGCTCACTACTTGACTGATAACTATAGTTGAACACTTGGGCAAACCTGAGCGGGGGACCTAATGGGTAAACCCATACTTCACCATCCGCCATTACTCACAAATAGGTGTTTAAATCCTTATATGTCCCAATTTTGCGATTGGTTTTCTAGAATCCCGGAGACAATATGATATACACATTTTAACGACATCTTACTTAAGAAAATAGGTCCCCACATAAACAATGTCAGCATCGCTTTATCAATATATTCCTTATCCTTGTACAGACTATCAAGTACAATATAAGCTGATGTAAGGTCGCCCATAGTTCTTGAAACTATTCCCTTCTTAATTCTAACGACTGGTCTAAGATTAATCGGACATCTCTTAAAAAATTGTTGCCAAGCTGTTCTGAGATACTTATTGTTAAGCGTTAAGTACTTCACTGATGGAGATTTCAATCCACCGAAAGGATCCCAGCCTTCAAATTTAGCCCTTGAAATCCAATCTTCGAGTTTTTCCACTGAATTCTCCAAAGTCTTAAATAGAATCATAGAGCTTTGCAAATTTTTTTGAAACTACACTAACATCATATTTTTCTTTTGCTTTTTTTATATTATTTCTCTTCATATACACTCGTAAATTTCTGTCAGTAGCTAAGGTCACTGTTCTTTCGGCAATAATATCGGGTCTTTTAGGGGGGACGAGAAATCCGTTAATACCATCCTCTATTATCTCAGGGATTGCTCCTTCGGGGCATGTGATAATGGGTAATCCAGCTGCCATCGCTTCTAGAATTACGTAAGGAAATCCTTCCTTACAATAACTCGGAAAGACAAAAATATCGGACCCCATGTAAAGCCTCACTAATTTTTCTGCCCTTGTATGTCCAACAAATTTAGTATATTTTTTAATGCCTAGTTCCTCTAATATCTTTTTCATTTTATTTTCGTCCTTACCAGAGCCAGCGAAAGTAAAAACTGCACCTGGGATTTTTTTTGCTATAATTGGAATAGCACGGAGAAGATCAATACCACCTTTTTCTTCTAAAAGACGTGCTACAAAAAGAACTTTTAATTGGTCATTCTCCCTTTGTAAATTGGGAACCAAGAATTGAGAAGTGTTGATCATATTGGGGACGAGCTCAATTCTGGCGCTTTTGATAATGCGCTCTAAACCTTTTCTTTGGATACGAGAAAGAACTAATATTCTGTCGGCCATATTAAAGACGCTTCTCACCAAAACTTGGCTCACCTTATCTACATCATTTATCCTCTGCCCGTGAATTTGTAGAACGACTTTTTTGCCGAAAGCCTTGGACATTAAAATATATATTGAATCGCGCCATATTGCTTTTCTGTCTAAGGATGGATTAATATGCACAATCGTGGGGTTTTCCCTGACTATTTTGATCCCCAATGTTATTGGACTGGTTAAAATCCTGATTAACCTCTCAGTAGCTCCCTTTCTTGGTAACGAGCCAGTTTGGAAAAAAGTTATTTTATATTTTTCAGATAGGGGAGATTTGAGTATATTCCGGATATGTGTAGCTACTCCACCCAAAGCTTCGGGTGCAGTCCCTAGAAGCATAACTTTTATTTTAGTTCCCATTTTCTTTCTATCAATACTCCCAATATTCTGCACCATCTTTTCCAATGCAAAAATGAGACTTGCTCAAATCTCATCACAGCTTCCTTTAATCACATTTTACAAGCTTGCACAAAGCCGTAGACCCGATAGTTAGGCAGACCATCTTTCATAGATAATCCCCCCAGGATACCCTTAGAAGATGACAAAAAATGCCACCTTTTAGCACCTTGTTAACTTACTGAGAAAATCTGCCAAAACCCTCGCTTGTCTTTTCCAGGTGTACTTCTGTTCAGTTATTTCTCTGCCATACATACCCCACTCATTTAGCTTTTCTTTGTTCTTATAACAAAAAGCAATTGCCCGTGCAATATCAGAAGGACGGTTAGATTTTGTAAAGATGCCACATTTCTTTAATCCGATAACATCCCTAAATGCAGGCATATCAGTAACAATCACTGGCTTACTCATTGCTAGATATTCAAGTAGTTTAATTGGATTATTTAGCTGCCAATACTTAATCGATGGATATGCCAGTATACCAACATCACAATTAGCTAAATATTGAGGAATTTCATTATGATTAACCGGCTGATGAAGAATACATCTTTTCTGCAAAATCAATTTATGAATTGTTTTCTTGAGTATGTTCTCTGCAGGTCCCGAGCCCAAAAGAAACAGGATAATATCTGGATAACGGACTTTTAATAAGTCAATAGCAAGGATAGTTTCATGCAATCCACGATTATATGAGAAACCGCCGTGCTGCATTACAACAAATTTTCCTTTCAAATCCAACTTTTTTTTCGATACATCAAGTTTAAACTTTTCGAGCGAAACACCAGAGCTCCAAACGCAAATAGAATTTTCCGGTATCTTGTACTTCAATTGTACTTGTCTTTTGAGTTCCTTAGTTATGACACTCAAACCAGCGTGAATATACTTGTTGTAAGCCAAACCCAAGTCTGTGTATAGCTTTATCAAAAAGTCCTTGGGTGAATATTTATCACTATTAACGCCATAGTAAAAAGTTCTCATATCGATAACAAACTTAGTTTTTATTAATCCTAATTTAGAAAAGACATCCAATGGGAAACCACACCAGAAAGTCCAGATATCTAAGATTACTATATGTGGTTTTTGTGTTATGATATACCAAATAATTCTAAAATAAGAAAATATTAAAAAACTCAATGCTCGAAGAACTTTCACATTTATCTGTGGAACATATATCAAATTCCTACCCAAACCGTAGTCAAGTTTTTCTCTCCTATAAGAGGTAAGTAAAGATACGTTTTGACCAAGTGTTTTTAGTTCGTTTATCATGTCTAACCAAGTTGTTCGATCAAGTCCTTCGTCAAAATCTGCCCTATGCACCCATAGTATAGTCATCAGTCCCCTCTTTTGCGTCCAAAAATATTGCTTGCCGCAAGCATAATTGCAAAAATCAGCCAAGCAAACTGAGAAGTAGGGGCACTCCTTACAAATTCAATTTTTATCTCATCAATGAGGAAAATCAAGAGCACACTGTTGCATACTGCTATCAATCCATATTTACACTCATCTTCTACAAATCGCAAAGTAGACATCAGCCGTTTAAATAAAATAACAATAAACCATAGAAATACAAATAAACCTGCTATTCCTATTTGATAAAGAAGTGTGAGATAGAGTGAATGCATGCTTCCAATTCCTCTAAGACCGAGATAGACCAGAGGATAGGTCCCATGGCCAAAGATAGTTAAATCTTTAATGAACGGTAAATGACGACGCCAAAGAGCTCCTCTACCAATCGCATCGAAAAATAAAGCTATTGAAAGTCCTCTCATTTTAATCATTGAGTAACGATATGCAAAAAAGGAAATAAATCGTGGAAAAATAAACCAGATTGCCCCAAGAGAGAACAGAGAAAGCATCAGTAATTTCACTACACGAAGGCGATTTGACCACTGGCTTCTCATAAGGAGGATATAAAAGAAGACAACCCCTATGCCCAGGCATATTACAGCGCCTCTTGTAAGGGTCAATAGTAGCCCAATGGTTGAAAACAGAAGGAAAATAATGTATGGTAGCCTATATTTCCGGTAGTAGCCAATAACGAAAAGTTGAAATGGAATAGTGAGAGCAAACCACTCAGCTAAAAGTTCGTAATCACCAATTGTCCCACGCGCTCTGAACGCATATTCACCTAAGATCTTCATCTCCCACGCACCTACAATCCTCGTACGGGGAGCAAAAATTTGAAGAAAACTTAGCCTATCAGCTGCAAAGACCTGGAAGATCGCAACCAAAGCTTGCAGGAAGACGAAAGTGCTGAGTATATGAATCAAGTTAAGTAGTGTTTTTGAGTCTCGGATATGATATACTAAGAGGCTGAAAAGCATCAAGGAAGAGAGGTTTTGTACCAATCTACGAATGGCTGGGCCAGCCAACGATGATGGAACCTTGGTAAAAGATACAATATAGATGAGTGCGAGAAACAGAATAGGCAGAAATATCTTATCCCTTGCAACCCATAGACTACGCCGGGTAACCACCAATTTAGAAAGCCAAAACAAAAACAGGATAACTATTACTATTGTTGTAATTGTAGCAGCATCTTTCCCCTGGAAAGTTATGTATATCGGAAATGGTATGCTGAAAACAACGACGTACAAGAGAGTCTTGAGCGGAATAAAGAAACAGGCAAGTCCTATTATGGAAGTAATAAATACCAATAGACTCATTTTTGAAGGAGGCACACATAGTCGTCCAACAAAAACGGCTAACAACATTACAGAAATATGTATGACAATTCGTTTCTTGAGGATCATAGCAATATTGATATTTTCACTTTAGCCAAATATGTAGCTTTTTCTTATTTTACCAGAGATAGAAACAACTCCTCATAATTCTTGATAAACTGATCCACTGTAAAGCGTGCTTTTACAACCTCCTCTCCTCTGTCTTTGAATTCTGAGCAAAGTTTCTCATTTTGGAGTAATAAGAGAATCGCAGAAGATAAGGCCCTGGGCTCTCTTGGTGGGACTACCATCCCATTTTTAATATGCTCTACAATGTCACTTGGACTTCCTGCGTAATTTGTGGTAATAATTGGGACACGTAAAACCATAGATTCCAACAGAGTTACCGGAAGCCCTTCCGAAATCGAGGCTAAAACAAATAAATCGGCCCTACTTATAAACTTGTAAGGATTGAGCTGGAGACCTACAAAATCCACAGAATCCTGAAGAGAATATTGACGAACAAGCTGAATTAGGTATTTCTTATAGCTACCGCCTCCTACAATTAATAATCTTGCTTTTTTCTCTTTATTTACTATGTACATAGCTTTTATAATATCTTCAAACCCTTTTCCTCTTTCAAGACGACCCACAGAAATAATAACAGGTATGCTTCTGGGTTCCTTTAGCCATGGATGATTAACATCTTCCTTTGACAGGGAAATTATTTCGTTAACATCAACACAGTTAGGAATAACCTTGATAGGGATGTCAATAAGATATCCATTTGAAAGTCCCGATGCGACACCCTTAGAAACACAGACTATTACTTTTGAGCGGTTTAGAATTAGACTATGCAGCCTATATAATCTTCCCCTTTTTACATAACCAGGAAGACTTGCAACTACTAAAGGTGTCTTACTCATTATGCTAGCTATAACTGCTGATGAATTGGTCTTTCCATGCACACTGAATATTAAATCTGGCTGATATTTTTTAATTACCTTTGATAGCCATAAAGAGAACGTAGGAATATTATATTGACCGAAAGGATGACCATATGCAAACACTTCAACATCATCAGGGACATCTTCGAGTAAATCACCAACTCCTTCACAAAGAGCCAAGAATGGCTTAAACTGTTTTCTATCAAGTCCCTTTAGTAAATATATCAGTTGTCTTTCAACACCACCTATCTTAAGATGTACGTTAATAAACAAAATTTTGGTACTTCGATTTAGCATCAGACCGAAAGCCGTGTCTAATCAAATCTCTTTTTGTTAGTTTTTATTCTTGCAAACAGTCTTTGCAATAGAAAATTGCATTTCTTCTTGAACGCTCTTAAGACATTAGTTATTGTGAGAGGCAAATAAGTTAAGCACAGGAAGATATACGGCTTAACCCGTAAAGGATAATATCTTATAGAGGTCAAAAAATGTTTTCTTCCTTCGTTTCGCTTTCCTTGAGACATAGAGACAATTCCATATGAACAAAAATGTGAGGCAAAAATTTTCTTCACATCTCTTTTTGAACTCACTTCATTAAATTTCACGTCCATAAACCTTAATTTCTTAATTTCTTCTTCAATATTTTCATCTAATCCAGCCCTTCTTTTCTTAGCTAATCGACGCGCTAAGTCAGCGTATCTATTTTGCTCCCTATATCTATTAATTGTAATTCCCTGCTCGACCACTCTCCACTGGTGTAAAGCCTCTTCCAAATTACGTACCTTACAACATTCTGCTATACGAAGAAACAAATCATAATCTTGGGCCAGCTTAAATTCTTCTCTGTAGTAACCCACCTTTTTCAATACTTCTGTCCTAACCATAATTGAGCTATGAGCAAAGCAATTTCCTTTGAGTAATTTCTCCTGTATCATTTCGTCTTCGATTGGGACTGGTATAACACTTAGGATCTTGTCATTTTTGTCTATGTGGTAGTACATTGTACCAACAAGTCCAACATCTTCATGGTTATCAAGAAAAGCAACTTCTAACTCAAGACGTCTAGGAAGAGATATATCATCCGCGTCCATTCTGGCAATATATTCTCCCCGAGATAGCTTGATAGCCTTATTTAGCGACTTTGTTAGGTCTATGTTTTTCTGATTTGCTATAACTATTCTTTGATCATTATAACCGGCTATTATTTCTGGTGTTTTATCTGTTGAGCCATCATTGATAATCAAGAATTCAAAATCCTTAAAAGTTTGATTTAAGATGCTATCAATTGCTTCACGAAGGCATTTTTCGCCGTTATAAACAGCCATTACGACTGTAACTTTTGGGGGGTTCATGTTTTGGTTTCCTTGCGATCCCGATCATAGATGCAGCATTAGGTAGACGGCGGAATAAAAGATAATCCAAATGAGCTAGGAAAAGCAAAATTTTTCCGAGTTTAATCCGCCGAGGTGTTCTAAGCCACATTTGGTAAGCTATGGTGCCAAAAAAGTGAGATCTAAAATTAAAACTAACTTGTTCATAGCCGATATTCTTCAATATAGACAATATTTCATTTGTTTTTAATCTTCGCAAATGAGCTGAATCCTCCCAAGCGAATCTGCGAAAACCTTCTTGAGTCACTTGAATCTTCCCCATTAATATGCCTCTAAACCATTCTAAGGAATAAGGGTTCCCGCAAGGAGTTGTCCAAATAAAAAAACCGCCGGGAGACAATGGTCTGTAGATGTCTTCAAGATAAGCAAAAAGCTCCTCAACATGCTCTATTACTTCCACGCTGAGAATTAAATCAAAATACCTATCCTTCAAGTTTATTGCATTATTTTTCTCAATTAACGAGATACGTGGTTTCATCTCTGGATATTTTTTAAGGGTTAGATTTATTGCTTCCTTAGATATCTCTGCCGCGTAAAGTTCAGCGTTTGGAAATAGATCCCACCACACAGAGAAGTACCCGCCCTGACCACATCCGTAGTCTAAAATTCTCCGGGGCTTTAAAGAGACAATTCTATTATGGACGGAGTTTTTTAAAGAAATAACACGATCAGCCTCAGCAAGGTCTGAAAAATCAGCCATATAGCCTGCTTTATACCGCTGATCATAAATTGTTTTGTTCATAATACGACCTCATAGAGATTACTAACGGCCATTAGGACAGTGACTTTTGACATTTCTACATTATTAGGTATTTCTCTTTAGTATCGGTATTAGCCGTTTTACTTTCCTTTTACCAATGTTTATCATCTTCTTGACTCTGTTCTTAAAAATATTAAAACTATATTGATTCTTCAATAACTTTTCATCAAGGCTTGTTCTCTGTTTAAATTCGTAATCTACAAGACATTCACTATCCATACCATAAAAAAACTTTGCCTTTACATCATATCCAGGTAAATATAACAATCCTAAATCATCAATATATTCATAAAGATTGTTCTCTAAAACATACTTATATAAGAAACTATTCGGAATCCCCACAAAAACATTAAATCCATATTTATGTGGTTTTAATTTATCCATCAATCTTTTAGTAAGTAAATAATCCTCAAAAGTCTCTCCGGGCACGCCCACAATAAGGCTACAATATGTTCTAATCTTATATTTTTTACACCAATTAATAGTTCTTTCTATTTGCTCTACAGTAATTTTTTTGTTTAATCTATCCAAAACTCTTTGACTGCCACTTTCAACTCCTAAATAAAAAGCTCTGCATCCCGCACCACTCATTAATTTAACCAACTCTTCGGACATATTATCTACTCTTGTCTCACAAGCCCAGTGAATATTAATATTCCTTTTAATTAACTTTTCACAAAATTCCTCTGTTCTTTTTAAATTCAAAGTAAAATTATCCTCTCTAAAATATATGCCCTTCGCACCAAAATTTCTTATTAAATATTCAATCTCAGAAATAATTCTATCTGCGCTGTAGTAAGTATATTGCTTGCCCCATATAGAACCTACAGAGCAAAAAGAGCAGTTAAACGGACAGCCCCTACTTGTATTCATGGTAAAAACAGGCTTTATATCCATCCAGGGGCAAGAATAGTTATAACGCAGCTTGTTAAAAATATCCCAAGGGGAGAATGGGAGTGAGTCTAAATCTTTTATTCTACCTTCTCTCACGATTCTTTTATTTACTTTACCGTTAATTATTTCTAAGATTGCTCTTTCCCCCTCTCCCTGAACAATATACTCCACAAATTCTGGGATGGTCCCAAGGGCTACAGAGGTATGAGGTCCTCCTACAATTATTTTACCATTCCACAATTTTCTTTTTCGCAGATTTCCAATCTCATTAAACATTCTCAAAGTGTCTCGATAACAGATAGTGTTCGCATAAATACCAACAAAATCAATATTGTTTTTTTGTAAATAACCTTCTTCAATGAAATTTGATGGAGTTAAATAATTATCAATAAAAAATATTTTATGCCCTTCATTTCTTGTCACGGACATAAGGGACCCCAACCCTAATGGTGGTCTTTTCTCAGTTGTAAAGAAAGGACTCATTTTCGGTGTTGCTGATGTGGTAAAGAGTATGTTCATGTATCTATTTACCTCTATCTCCTAAAGATAAAATTAATAAGCTTTTCAAAGGCATATTGAGAAGTTCTCGAGTAAAAAAGTGCGAAACAGGAGCTATTATAATTGCATTACTCGTTTCACTTAACTTACAGGTTCCATGTTTTGAATCTGTCATCCGCATAGATTCTAACCATCGCAGAACTTTTTTTGATGGCTATTCCATTGACTTCGTTTTTATTCGTTCTCATTGACCTTTTTTGTCAGCTTGTGTTTAATCTTCCTTGCTTTGTTTATTAATTCTAGGGGCAAAAAGGTCAAACAGACGTAAATATAAGCCTTAAGATCGAAAATATTAAGTTTAATAGTTTTTAAAAAATATTTTCTTGCTTTCCTTAAATCACCTTTAACAAATTTTGAAGCAGCATAGATAAAGTGGTACTTCCCCTTTTTATAGGCATATTTTTTGTTAATTTTGTATCTCTCAGATAGTAACTGTTTCACTTGATAGTTATCCATTATTTTCTTATGCACTCGTTCATCATTTGTAGCAAAGAAAAGGAAATATGAGCATTCATAATTAAATTTTTCCAAAATTAAAAACTTGGTGAAAATCGCTTGCAACTGGTTTTGAAGATTTTCCTTAGTATACGGACATAAATGATACGGGTTTATCTCCTTATAGATTAAGGCTTGTTCCTCATCTTCGCAAACAGGAGTAGTCCCAACTAATAACCCATCAGGCTTTAAGACACACCGAATCTCTTCTAAATATCTTTTACCATCTCTATAAGAAAAATGCTCTATGGATTCAAGTGCCGTTGTTATGTCAAATTGATTATGTGAAAACCTCAATCTTGATACATTCATAACATTAAAAACTAAATTTTCTCTTCTATAATGATTCTTAGCATATTGAATTGCCTCAGGAGAAATGTCCACTCCATAAACTTCCTTCGCATCTTTGGAAAATTTGTAAGTTCCCCAACCAACGCCGCAACAAGTATCTAATACAACCTTATTTTTAACGAATTGTTGAACAAAGTTGTGTCGCTCAAGCATAATTTTATAATGCGAAGACCTTCTATAATTTTCGTCGTATGGCAATGCTCTCTCAACCGCCATAATTTTACGTTCCCTTTTGTTCTAATCGTTTTGCAATTAAGGTATACCCTGTTGTATCAAGATTCCAAGTATGAATCTTTTCAAATATAAAACAAAGAAGTTGTACCCCAGCAATCAATATATGTGCCACTTTCCTACAGAATTTAGTTTTTGGAAGAGTTAAATGAATGTAGAAACTTATTAGATATCCGATGGCTATCCAAATTCCACCATGCGGGCTTAAATGTATAACCTTAAAACCATTTTCTCCTGCCAAATATGATAGACCATATTTCGTAAAGCGATAATAATCGTGGGGTTCTCCATGGATACGGGCAGTTTGAGGGGCGGTAAGCATCAGATATCCTCCTGGCTTTATCACTCGGCCTATCTCACCCATCATTTTGGAAGGTTCGGGAACATGTTCCAGTACTTGTGTTGATAAAACTGTATCAAAACTCCTATCGCGGAAGGGAATTTCTAAAGCAGAACCATATACATCAATTTCTTTATATAATGATGGGAGGTCCAGTCCTATATAAATTTCTACTTTATCTTTCAAAATGGACAAATAGGGTTTAGACCCGCAACCTACATCTAACAATTGACCTTTTGCATAACTGCTAAACAATTTCAAATTATTTATTATCGGTTCAGTAACCAATTTTGCTGCATCGAACCACGATAATCTTGTCTCCTCCATTTTACCCACCTTATCTTATTATCATGGATCTCAGCAGTGCGATATCGTTTTTTTTGATTCCTCCCATAAATAACATTAAAATTAGATAAACACTCACGCCAAAAAGAATGATTAAGAGTAGAGAAGCTAGATTAGAGATGTTTATAAAAGAACTGTAAACTTTTAGCATTCCTAACATCAATAAAGAAGAAATCAAAGATCTTTTGAATTCTACTTTCAAAGATAAACCAAGCTTATTCTTAATGATAAAAGTAACGACAATAATGCAGACAATACTATGAACCACTGCAGTGACTATTACTGCTCCTAAGGCTCCATATTTTGGCACTAATAACAGATCAAGAATCACATTTGCAATTGCGCCATAACATGTTAATCTTGCCACAATTTTAGCAAATCCAGCTGGGGTTAGAAAGCCACCCGAACAAATAGTACCAACCGCTTTAAATATAATAAGAAAGGAAAGGATCTGGAGCATAATTATAGACGCTTCGTAGCGTGGCAATACAATTCTCATAAAAGGACGAGCGATGAAGCACAGACCAAATGCTGCGGGAAGAGCATAAGTTAATGCTAATCGCTGTGAATTCTCAAAGATTTTTTGCAGAGATAAATGATCGCCTTGAACATAGTGAGTAGTTACTATTGGCGCGAGAGCAAAAACAAGTGATCCTGTAAAAGCCAATGGCATCGCATAGATTGCGTTGGCAATATTATAGTATCCCACTTCTGCAGAATTTTTAAAATAACCAATTACCAAGATATCAATCCTGGTATAAGAAAAAAAAGCAATAGCACTGATCGCTAATGGGATACTATACTTTAGAATAGTTTTAACGGTGGAGTCTTTTGATGCAGGCAATTTCCTAAAAAATTGAAAGTAAATTATAATATTAGAGGTTACAGCAGCTGAAGCAAAACCAATGACCGTTCCCCATATAGCTCCAGCGGCACGATATCCCATTAAGAAAACAAAAATAAAAATAGAAATAAATTTTACTCCGTTAAGTATTATCTTATTGAAAGTAAAAAACTCTAATCTTTGGAGTCCTTGGAATACTACTTCTGTAAAATTTACAGTGCTGAGAGCTAAAATTATAAGCGACGCTATTTTCAATAGAGATGCCAATTGAGGAGCATGCATAGCCCTTGCAATAAAATCAGACGTAAAGAAACCAAATAAAGAAACTGGTATAGCAAATGCAATATTTAAAATAAAACTATCCTTGATAAGGGATCTAACCTCTCCTCTTTTGACTGCTGAATACTCGGCAATATATTTGCCTGTAGAAGTAGAAATACCAGGGTTGGCAAGGAGTTGAAACATAGCAACAACACTTAAAGTTAGAGCAATTAAACCATATTCTGAAGGACCCAACCATCTTGCCAGAAATATTCCAATGACAAATATAAAAACATACTCGATAACTCTGCCTACGAAAACAAAACCAACTCCGCGAAAGAATCTCTTAGAAGTATCTATAATAGTAGTTCCTATTGTAAGATAGTCAGGGGGCTTTGCCCCCTGAAACCCGCTTGTTGTTTTTTAAGGAAACTCTCATCTTATCTAAATCTTCCTCTTCCGAATCTTCCAACTCCACATCTTGTAGATAAATTTCAGTAAGCTCTGTTTGACCAATTTCTGTTAGTTCTACTTCATCTAAGGTTAATGGCCTACAATTAGGACACTTAATCTGGCTTTCAAACTGAGGCCTATCATCAACTAACTCAAAACTTATCTTGCCTACATCAAAGTCAACAGCCACCACCCAAGGGTGGTCGCTTGTTAGTGGGCTTTTTTGACTCCTTAGCAAAGAGCTCTAACTGCTCTGTGTGGTGCTGGTAATATCTTATATACTTTTTGATCTCATCTGCGGTGATTTTATCTCCCGATGTTCCAACATAGTATCCTCTTGCTCAGAGCTTTCCCAGCCAAAAGTGTTGTTTCAGCTTGGGAAACTCTTCCATGATCTTCCGGGAGGATATACTCTTGAGAATATTTGCCAAACTCGCAGGGGAGTATCTCGGTGGAGCAGAAATAAACAGATGAACATCATCTGTCTGAATGCTCATTTCCTCTATCTCAAATTCGTATTGTTTTGTAATCTCAGAAAAGATTTCCTTTAGTCTTTCTTTCATTCCTTCTGGCAAAATAGATTTACGATACTTTGGAATCCACACGAGATGATAGTTGATATTATATACCGCATGTGGCGTCGCTTTAACCTTACTCATACCCTCATTCTAATTGAAAGAGCAACTTAGTCCAGCTTCGCTGGACACCTTCCTTACCACGCCGTCAAGCGCCATGGCTTGCGGGAGGTATTCTTTAGGGTGTCAACTAGGGTTCAAAGAGCTTAACTTGGCACGCTTGAATTTCCGACACGTCTTACGAAACAAAGAATCCCTAAAACCGTAGTCCCTTCTTAAATGCTATCGGAATCAGCAAACACGAATCTCCGTCATAAGCTTCAAAAAGCCTAAATAATCCAGGGAACCAATGAATAATAAACCCTTAGGTAAATAGTGAAAAAATTATTTTAGGCTGCTGACTAGACCCAAAAGCATTTTGAAATGAGGTCTCTCACTTGATGTATTCCTAACTACTATTCGTTATTTACAGTTCTTCACGAAATTCTAAACCCGCATAAATAAAGGGTTTCAAAGAGTGCAAAAATGTAATTTCCTAAGGTATTGAAACCTTTGCTATATGCGGATTTGCAAGGTTGTTCTTTCAAAAATACCTCAAAAAAAGGGCTATTTTCACCTCCATTTTTGGGGTACTTAGGAAGTTTTTATTTTTGTGAAACCCTCTTATGAGAATTTTGCTACTATTTGTTATAAGAGAAAGATAGTTTCCTAAGTTCACCATTTTTGGTACTCTCCAGAAGGTATAATTTCGCTGACCTTCACAAAAGGAGAGTACCTATGAAACAGATTTCTTTATTTAAGCCGGAGAGTCTACCCCCACGTATTCTTTATGAGAAGCTCTTTGAGAATTTGCCAGCTTTTAGCTGGGATGAGAAAGAAGGAGGAAGACCTCCTACCTCAAGAGATTTTATTCTTAAGGCTTTAATCTATAAAGCTTTAAGAAGAATCCATAGTTTAACCGATATTGTCTTTGAGCTTAAGAATAATCCTTCAGTTCTGGCAGTCTGCGCAGGAGATGCTTTGAGCAGAATCCCTTCAGTAGAGCGGATCTCCTCATTTTTGAGAAACACACCTAACCAAAAACTAGCAACGATAAGAGATACCCTCGTAGATATTCTTATCCAAGAGGGAGTAATAACTGGTAAAATAGTGGTTTTAGATTCTTGTCCCATACCCGCTAATGTTAAAGAGAACAATCTTAAAACCTCTGTTAAAGATAGGTTTGATAAAGATCGTAGACCCAAAGGAGACCCAGAGGCAACTCTTTAGGATAATGGTTCACTATCGGGAGCCTTTCAAAAAGGAAATCTGCTACTTCTGGGGCTACAGAAATCACATCATAATTGATGCAGAGACAGAACTTTCTCTTTGGGAAAAAACTTTACCTGCAGATAAAAGTGAGATACGCCAGGCTATTCCTATGCTCAAAGAACTGATAGATAAATATCCCTTTTTGACAATAAAAGCTGTATTAGGGGATGCTATATACGATACGGAAGATATCTTAAAATTCATCATAAAAGAGCTTAAGGCAAAAGCTGGTATTCCTCGTAATCCTCGACGAGAAAAGAAAGAGGGATTCTATTTTCAAAAGAACAAAGTTTATTGCCCGGCACAGATTCCTATGTTTAGAAAAGGAAAAATGACCGTAGACGAAGTCACTTATCTTCAATATACTTGTCCACTTTACTGGAGCAAGAAGATACGGCAAAGATATCTTCTCTGTCCGGCAAATCATCCAAAGTTTTTCAGCCAGAAGGGCTGTAATTACTTAATTCGTCTTACTCCCAGCATAAGAGAAGAAATTGACTATGGAAGCCAGGAATTTAAATCCCTATATAACAAGAGAATATCTATAGAGAGGTGCTTTTCGCGCCTGCTCAGTATTGCTATGCAGAATCCTACAACAGTTGGCTTGAATGCTACGCGGAATCACTACACTATAGCTCATATTACTTCTTTGCTTGTAGCCTTAACTGCTTATCGAAGTGGACAGAAAGACAAAATCGGATTCATAAAGTCTTTTGTGCCCAATTTCTTAGATGACTTCCGGAAACCTTCTTGAGAATACTAAATTTCCAAAAATGATTGACACTCTCAAAAAATGACTTTTGTGAAGCTCTATTCGTTATTTACTGTTACCTCAAAACTTACTGTACCGCCCCCGGTGATTTCACAAGGGTCCAAACATTGAAGATAAGCTTTGTTTCCTTCTTTAGCTAATCCTAAAAATGCAGTAAATAGTGAGCAGTGAATGGTGAATAGAAAAATCATTTTAGGCTTCTGATTAATCCTGAAAGCATTTTGAAAATAAGGTCTCTCAGTTGGTGTATTCATAACTACTATTCACTAAAACCTTAATGATTAGTTTATTCATTGGATAACCATATTCCCCTAGTATCGAGGATGTGGTCTCCTCGCATCTTTTTTACGAGCTCGTCAGGATTGATCTCCCTAAACTCTTTATGATCTACAAGTAAGACCAAACAGTCTGCGCCTTTTACTGCTTCTTCCAAAGAAAAAAGAGGAAACTCGGAAAAATTTTGAACATAAGGATCGCACGCTTGGACAGTATAGCCTTTTTCTTTTAACCCTCTTACTATTTTCAAAGCGGGACTCCCTCGAAGATCACCTGTTCCTGTCTTATAGGTTATGCCAAGAGAGGCAATAATGGGGCTCTTTATCTTTGCCCTTTTTACAGCTCTCTCTATCTTTTCAACTATATAATCGGGCATTAAGTCATTTACACAGCGGGCAGTTTTTATTAACTTTGCGTCCTCTGGAGCTTTTTCTACGACAAAGACGGGGTCTACAGCAATACAGTGACCTCCTACTCCCGGACCTGGCTTTAGGACGTTCACCCGAGGGTGCTTGTTAGCCAGTTCGATGACTTTCCAGACATTGAGATTAAGTCTATCACAAATTCTGGAAAGCTCATTAGCAAAAGCAATATTTACATCTCGAAAGCTGTTTTCCACTAATTTTACCATTTCAGCAGTGGTGGCATCGGTAAGATAGATTTCTCCTTCTACAAAACTCTGGTAAATTTCTTTCGCTAATTCAGCAGATTCTGGATTAATTCCTCCAATTATGCGATCATTCTCTATTAACTCTTTCAGAATATTTCCTGGAAGAACCCTCTCCGGACAATGGATTAAATAGAGCTCCTTCCCTATTTTTAGCCCGCTTTTCTCTAAGATGGGTTTAAGAATTCCCTCAGTAGTTCCGGGTGGAACGGTGGATTCAAGAATAACTACGTTGTGCTTCCTTAAATAAGGTAGGATGCTCTCTGCTGCATTCTCGACGTAACTAAGATCTGCTTTGTTTTCATCGGTAAGAGGAGTAGGAACACAGATTATAAATACGCCTGCCTCTTCTGGACCGATTCTGGGAATAAAATTACCTGATTTTATGGCTGAATTTGCTAAACCAGCCAATCCTGGCTCGAGAGAGCCTATATTAACTTGACTTAGTCCTTCCACCAGTTTTTGGTTTCTATCCACACCTACTACTTTGAATCCTTTGCTTGATAGGATGCAAGCTGTAGGTAAACCGATATAGCCGAGACCAATGACGCAGATTTTCTTCATTGCTCACTCAACTTCTCTCTAATATTTCCACAATCTTTTTGCTAGCTTTTCCATCCCCATAGGGATTCGCTGCCTTAGACATTTTCTTATAAAGAATTTCGTTGTCTAATAATTAAGGTAGTGGTCGTATCCCCCTGAATAAGGATACAATCAGGTTTTTCTTTTCTTACTATAGGGTCAAATTTTTGTATTATCCTCGCCGTTATGCCGGGGAGAGTTTGATTGTTTTCCATTATATCAAGGTCATAGGAAGGTGTTATCTTCAAAAGTTTTAGTACCTGATCGAGCATTTGTCTATGCTGAGCGGTAGTAACAGTTATTAACTTGAACTCCTTGGGATACCTTTCCAGCTCCTTTATCACCGGGGCTAATTTGATTGCCTCTGGACGTGTGTCGATGACTGGCATAATCTTTTGCATGACAAACCCCTAATATTAGCTCATAGCTGATAGTTCACAGTAAATTCAAAACATGGCTTATAGCTGATAGTTCATATCAATACACTTCGTTATGACCACCTATATCTATTAATAGTATCTTACTTTTATCTTCAACAAATTTAAAAATAATCCGACAAGTTGTAGTCAACACTGAAAGCCCATAACCCTTTTAATTTACCGCTTAGCTTATGAGTCCTTATTTGGGAAGCGAAAGGATTCTTCTCAAATGTTTCCATTGCAATCCAAAATTTCTTTTTCAGTCTTTTATTGATTTTGATTTTGCTTTTATAACTTCTTTTAAATCCCTCATCCCAAATTATTTTAGTCACCTTCTAAATCCTCATATAGCTCCTTAACGTTGCCAGCCCTTACTTTCCCTTCTCTATAGTTAGCCGTTGCTTCTTTAGCTCTTTGAGCAATCCTTTCTCTCTTTGTCTCAATCAACTGCTTCTCTATAATCTCAATCGCATACTCTTTGTCCTCGGAAGATAACCCCATAAATCCCTCAACAACTTCGTTTATCTTCGTTGTTGTATTTTTAGACATTATTTTATCGCCTCCCTCCTTTTAGCTCAATCTAGCTCATAGCTCATGCCTGATAGCGAAATAAATGATAGATAGTAGATGTTAGATAATAGATTAAATTAGCTAATAGCTCATGGCAAATTCAAAATCAAACTTGAATCTTATGATTCTCTAATTCTGTCTATTAGCCGCAACCTTTAGGTTGCGCTATTTTACGCAGGCTAAGATTTTGCGCAGGCTGAAGCCTGCGGCTACCGGCGACTACCGAGATTGCTTCGTTCGCAATGACACGAGGTTCACCGAGCATTTACACGAGGGAAATCTAATACTTTCCCAGTGCTATCAAGGATCATTGGCTAAGCTGCCCTTTTTTCGGGTCTAACTATTATGGCGATGCTTGAGCTCAAAGCCAGGATAATCCAGAATAAAAGAGCATTAGCCGGGATTTGCAGGTTAAAATCCACCAGACTGTGGATACCAATGGCGATAACACTTACCAGAAATCCTATCGTCAGTGATTGTAGATATTTATCCTTGAGGTTCTTCAGCAAGCTAAGGTTTTTTTTGAAAAATAATACTAATAGGACGACAAATGAGCCCAAACCAAAAATCCCCATCTCCTGTCCGTATTGCAGATAATCATTATGGACGGCATTCATAAAAACTCTGAATCCGGGAGGTCGATATTTAGGGTAAGCATAAATAAAAGTTCCCAGACCCGTTCCCAGAATTGGACGATCCTTAATCATCCTTAGAGTATCGCGATAGACAATCTCTCTTCCTCCTCCGGCACGTTTGAGAGTAAAGCTAAATTTTCCCCCTTGAAATTTAAACATAGTGCCGGCCCGCTGTTTGACCTTATCGGGCATAAGTAGGAGAGCACTGATTATGATGAGAGCTATTACTGCAAGGGCCCCCCATTTCTTGAGCCTGGACCAATCTCGGAAAATCTTGAACCTAAAAGAGATAATCATCCCTAAGACTATCATAGATCCCAAAAAACCAAGCCAGGTCCCCCGGGAATAGGTAAATACCAGGGCGATTATCATAATAAAGGTGGCAGCTATGAAAAGG